>JAFSEA010000053.1 GCA_017435965.1 Oscillospiraceae bacterium | reverse complement strand
TTTGTAGGGCGTGCCGACCCCGGCACGCCGCTTTTATCTTGCGTATTTCTTGCTTTCTGCTACTGCGAGTTCATCACAACGGTTATTTTTCGGGTTGGTGGCGTGTCCCTTAACCCAGTTGAAGGTCACCTTGTGCACCTCCAAAAGTGAGAGAAGAACCTCCCACAGGTCGGGATTGAGTGCCTTTTCCTTTTTATTACGCATCCAGCCGTTATCACGCCATTTATAAACCCATTCCTTTTCAATGGCATCGACAACGTATCGGCTGTCGGTAAAAAGAGCGACTTCGCAGGGCTCTTTGAGGGCAAGAAGTGATTCTATAACGCCTGTAAGCTCCATACGGTTGTTGGTAGTCATCTCCTCACCGCCGGAAAGCTCCTTCATATGGCCGTTGTATTCTAAAATCGCACCCCATCCCCCCGGACCGGGGTTGCCGCTACAAGCACCGTCTGTGTAGATTGTGATATGTTTCATAGTTTCTTCCTTGGCGGCGTGCCGGGGGCGGCACGCCCTACAGGTTCTTTGTAGGGTTAAATTTTGTAGGGCGCGTCGCCCCCGACGCGCCGTTTTATTTTATTCTTCAACCGATTCGCTTGCTTCTTCGGAAGATTCTTCCTCTTCCTCATGGGGAGCGGTTGCAACAGAGATTACCTTTACATTCTCGCTCACACGCATAAGGATAACACCTCGTGTTACACGTCCGAATCTGCTTATATCCTTTGCAGGAAGGCGGATAATAATTCCATCATCGGAAATTATCATAACATCGTCGTTATCGTCAACCATAAGAACAGATGCAATCTCACCTGTTTTTTCGGAAATATTATAGTTTGTAACGCCCTTACCATAGCGGCTCTGGAGCCTGTATTCCTCGGTCTCCGTTCTCTTTCCTATACCTCTTTCCGTAACGGTGAGGATGTCTTTTCCTTCCTCAACCTTTGCAGCACCTACGAGATAGTCGCCCTCTTCAAGCTCCATACCGTAAACACCGCCTGCTTCTCTTCCCGTTGCACGGATATCGGTAACTGCAAACTTTATTGCCTTACCCTTTCGGGATGCAAGCATAATACTGTCATCTTCATTTACAAGCATTACGGAGATAAGCTCATCATCCTCATCGAGAGTGAGAGCACGAACACCTGTTTTTCTGTTTGAATCAACTCTTGAGAGAGCAATTCTCTTAACAATACCTGCCTTTGTTGCCATAACAAGGTAATGCTCTTCGTCAAATTCCTTGATTGAGAGCATAGCCGTGACCTTTTCATCAGGCTCAAAGGCGATGAGGTTTACTATGTTCATTCCAACGGCTGTTCGGCTACTTTCGGGAATCTGGAAGCCCTTCATGCGATACATTCTTCCACGGGTTGTGAAGAAGAGCATATAATCGTGGCTTGATGCCGTGAACATAGTTTCAACAAAGTCCTCTTCCTTCTGCTTCATTGCAGAAACGCCGCGTCCGCCACGGTTCTGTGAACGGTAGGTGGAAACAGGCATACGCTTAATGTATCCACGGTGGGTGAGAGTGTATGCACAGTCCTCAACGGGGATGAGGTCTTCAATGTCGATTTCATCGTCAACGGGAACAATTTCCGTGCGGCGGTCATCGCCGTATTTATCCTTTATAACATTGAGCTCGTCCTTGAGAATACCTGCAACGAGAACATCGGACTGAAGAACTTCCTTGCAATATGCAATCTTCTTCATAAGCTCTGCATATTCGGCATCAATCTTCTCACGCTCTAATCCCTGAAGTCTTGCAAGTCTCATATCGAGAATTGCCTGAGCCTGAATCTCGGAAAGACCGAATTTTTCCATAAGACGATATTTTGCATCGTTATAGCTTTCTCTTATTGTCTTTATAACCTCGTCAATATGGTCAAGGGCAATGCGGAGACCTTCCAGTATATGAGCTCTTGCCTCTGCCTTTTTAAGCTCATAGGCAGTTCTTCTTCTTATAACGTCCTTCTGGAACATTATGTACTGATCCAAGATATCACGGAGTGAGAGAGTTTTCGGCTTGTTGTCAACAAGGGCAAGGAGAATAACGCCGAAGGTTGACTGCATCTGTGTGTGCTTAAAGAGCTGATTTAAAACTACCTGTGGATTGGCTGTTCTGGAAAGCTCAATAACCATACGGATACCTTCACGGCTACTTTCATCCTGAATATGTGTGATGCCTTCAATGACCTTATTTTTAACAAGCTCTGCAATATGCTCTATAAGACGTGCTTTATTTACCATATAAGGAAGCTCTGTTGCAACGATTCTAAATCTGCCGTTGTCAAATTCCTCAATTTCTGTTTTTGCACGTACCTTTATATGACCCTTTCCCGTTGCATAAGCGGCTCTTATTCCTGCCATACCCATAATAACACCGGCTGTTGGGAAATCGGGGCCTTTTATATGCTCCATAAGGTCAGAGAGTGTTGCTTCGGGGTTATCAATAACCTCGATTATCGCATCAATAACCTCACCGAGATTATGAGGCGGAATGTTCGTTGTCATACCGACGGCGATACCCTGTGAACCGTTTACCAGAAGTGACGGGATTCGTGAGGGTAAAACGGAAGGCTCTTCGTGATAGCCGTCAAAGTTTGGCTGAAAGTCAACAGTTTCCTTATCAATATCCGCAAGCATTTCAAGGGCAATCTTTGAAAGACGCGCCTCTGTGTAACGGTATGCAGCGGCAGGGTCACCGTCAACGGAGCCGAAGTTTCCGTGACCGTCTACCATAGGATAGCGGAGTGAGAAAGGCTGTGCAAGACGTACCATTGCATCGTAAACTGAGCTGTCGCCGTGGGGATGATAGCGACCGAGCACGTCACCGACGGTGGTGGCAGACTTACGGAAAGCCTTGTCGGGAGTGAGACCGTCCTCATACATCGTATAAAGGATACGTCTGTGAACGGGTTTAAGACCGTCTCTTACATCGGGAAGAGCACGACCGACTATAACGGACATTGAATAGTCAATGTACGCACGCTTCATTTCTGTATTAAGCTCAACATCTATGATTTTTTCTATATCAAGATGATTAAGCGGTTTTTCTTCTCTTGTATTCTTAGCCATAGGAAAAATTTCCTCCGTTTTCTTTTATAAAAAAACCTTGTGTCGTTGTGTAGAATTTTATTTTAATTTTATCCGTAGGGGAGGGGCTCTGCTCCTCCCGTAAAATTCATTTACGTTACACAAGTTGCGGGCGGAGTAAAACCCCGCCCCTACGGGTCATCCTTTTCGATGAAAACCTGTTTTCATCGAAATTTATACATCAAGGTTTGTGACATAACCTGCGTTTGCTTCTATAAACTCTCGTCTCGGCTCAACCTTTTCGCCCATAAGAAGGGTAAAGGTTTCATCAGCCGCAATGGCATCCTCAAGGGTTACTCTTGCAAGGACACGGTTTTCGGGATTCATTGTTGTTTCCCAAAGCTCCTCGGGGTCCATTTCACCGAGACCCTTAAAGCGCTGAATCTTTGCATCCTCGCCCATTTCCTGAAGTGCGGCGGCGAGAGCATCATCATCGTAGCAATATTTTTCGTTCTTTCCTTTATAGACCTTATAAAGAGGCGGCATTGCAAAATAGATGTGACCTGCCTCAACAAGGGGGCGCATAAAGCGGAAGAAGAAGGTTAAAAGGAGAGTTCTGATATGAGCACCGTCAACGTCGGCATCGGACATTATAACAACCTTGTGATAACGGAGCTTCTCAAGGTTACAGTCGGCAAGGATTCCCGTGCCGAGGGCCGCAATAACGGGGGAGAGCTTATCATTATTATAAATCTTATCTGCTCTTGCCTTTTCAACGTTTAGCATCTTGCCCCAGAGAGCAAGGATTGCCTGAAATCTTCTGTCTCTTCCTTCCTTTGCGCTGCCTGCTGCAGAATCACCCTCAACGATATATATTTCAGAAAGTCTCGGGTCTTTTACCTGACAGTCGGCAAGCTTTCCGGGAAGTGAAAGGGAATCGAGAGGCCCTTTTCTTCTTGCATTTTCTTTGGCTCGTCTTGCCGCTTCTCTTGCGTGAGCCGCATCAATGGTTTTTCCGACAATTGCACGTGCAACCTTTGGATTTTCCTCAAAGAAAGTTGAGAGCTTTTCATTTACCATATTGGTAACGAGAGTTCTCACCGTTGCATTGCCAAGCTTTGTTTTGGTCTGACCTTCAAACTGAGCTTCCAGTACCTTTACGGAGATAACACAGGTGAGACCTTCAAGCATATCTGTACCTTCCAGCTTCTCATCCTCTTTTATCATCTTTGATTTTCGAGCATAGTCGTTTATAACACGGGTGAGAGCTGCCTTGAAGCCTGTTTCGTGCATACCGCCCTCGGTGGTGTTGATGTTGTTTGCAAAGGAGATGATATTTGCATTATAACCGTCGTTATACTGCATAGCAATTTCCGCAATATCGTCATCACGCTTTCCGGAAACATAGATAACCTCTTCGTGGACAACATCCTTCTTTATCTTTCCGTTGAGATATTCAACAAAGGTGCGTATTCCGCCTTCATAGCAGAAATCATCACTTTTTCTCTCATCCTCTTCGTTTTCCTTGGGGCGAAGATCCTTTAAGACTATTCTCACACCTGCATTGAGGAATGCCTGCTGCTGAAGACGCTTTTGGAGAATTTCATAGCTGAAAACGGTTGTATCAAAAATCTCACCGTCGGGCTTAAAGGTAACCTTTGTTCCCGATTCTGTGCCTTTTCCTATTATCTTTATGGGAGTCTCAACGTCTCCGCGGAGGAATCTCATATAATGGATGTTCTCACCGTCGCAGACCTCAACCTCAAGCCATTCGGAAAGGGCATTAACAACGGAAGCACCGACGCCGTGGAGACCGCCCGATACCTTATATCCGCCGCCGCCGAACTTTCCGCCGGCGTGGAGAACGGTGAAAACGACTTCAAGAGCCGATTTTCCCGTGGCGTGAGTACCTGTGGGGATACCACGACCGTTATCGGAAACGGATATAACATTTCCTTCCTTTATCTCAACTGTGATGCAGGAGCAATGACCTGCAAGTGCCTCGTCTATGGAGTTGTCAACAATCTCATAAACGAGATGGTGAAGACCTGCCTCCGAGGTCGAGCCGATATACATACCCGGGCGGCGGCGAACAGCTTCAAGTCCCTCAAGAACCTGAATATTACTTTCGTCGTAATTGCCGTCAACCGAGGTATCAATAACATCGATGTTTTCTAAATTTTCAGACATATTTGAAATACTCCTTCGTATTATTTTACGTTGTTGTTGCGGGCGGAGGATATCCGACCCTACAATTTGTCATTCTGAACGAAGTAAAGAAATCTTTGATTATTCTTCATCTATAAGCTGTTCACAGCGTTTTGAGAGAGTCTGTGTGGAAATCTGTGATATGTAAACCCTTTCACGGTTTCCGTCACGGGTGACTACAAAAGTTCTGGGAATATCATCGCAAACGTTTATAACGTGGTTTGCCTTTTCCTTTGCGGAGAGAAATTTCATCGTCCGCTTTGATTGAGAGGTTATTTCAAGGTCAAACACGCCGATTATAGAGGATTTCGGAATCAGCTTTCCGTTTCCTATATGAAGATACATAAATAACCTCCTTTTTTTACGGCGGAACGACAATCAGTTATTCCGCTTTTCGTTTACAACACTTCCTGCTTTTACGGTAAAAATCTTACCCTGTCGCAATTCATCAAACATACTTGGGTCACAGCCTGTTATGATTGTCTGTCCACGGTGAATATCATTTATTAAAAATGACCGTCGGGAAGGGTCAAGCTCACTTAAAACATCGTCAAGTAAAAGGATCGGAGCTTCTCCGCTGTCTCTTTTTAAAATTTCGTGTTCCGCTACCTTTATCGCAAGAACGGAAGATCTTATCTGACCTTGTGAGCCGAAATCTCTTGCGGATTCTCCGTTTATAAAAACCTCAAAATCATCACGGTGAGCACCGACTAAGCACATTTCTGATGCAAATTCAGCATCACGGCGGCGTTTTAAATGCTCATACAATATATTTTCAAGGTTATCATCATTAAAATTTTCAACAGAGCTGGGTGGTTTATAGGAAAAAGAGAGATTTTCACGTCCTCCAGATATTTTAAGACCTGTTTCAAAAGCGATTTTTGATAGCTCTTCAATAAACCTTCCACGCTCACGGATAATTACTGCGCCACACTTTGAAAGCTTTTCATTTAAAACATCGTAAAAATCAATGTAGGGAACTTTATCCTCCATACGAAGAATTTTTCTCTTGCTCTCAATTATTTTGTTGTGCTCCGAAAGTGCCTTTATATATCCCGGACGAAGCTGGGATATTGCTATATTTAAAAATCTTCTGCGAAGAGATGGACCTTCTTTTATAAGAAGAAGATCATTTGGAGAAAAAACAACTGTTTTTATAAGACCGATATGGTTTGACGGCTTATTTTCTCGGATTCCGTTTACAAAAAGCCGTCTGCCGGAAGATAGAATATCACATTTTATCTCAATATCTCTGCCATAGGCTTTGAAAACTCCACGTATCTTTGCTTCCTTTTCTCCCGTTTTTATTGCATCGGAATCGGATTTTCCCCGAAAGGTTTTAAGACAGGAGAGATAAAAAACCGCTTCAATGAGATTTGTTTTCCCCTGAGCATTTTCTCCGAAGATAAGATTCTGATTTTCCGAAAAGGAAACCTCGGCACTTTGGTAATTTCTGTAGTTTTCAACAGAAAGCTCTTTTATAAACATTATTCTGCCTTAAGTCTTACGGGAAGAACAAGGTGGAGATAATCCTCGCCCTCGGGAGGAGTGATAAGAATGGGAGCAACGTGGGTATTGAGAGAAAGGTCAACCTCATCATCGGGACAAGCACGGAGAGCATCGAGAATATATTTATGGTTAAAGCCGATTTCAAGCTTTTCTCCGGAATTTAAAAGAGCACATTCATCCTTTGAGCTTCCGAGAGGTGTGCGGCAGCTTATATAAAGCATTTTTTCATCAAAATTCATATGAATGGGATTCTTTATTCTCTCACTGACAAGAATTGAAACACGCTCGATAGTTGTGATAAGGTCACGGCGATTTACTCTTACTTTAAAGCTTCCGCCCTTTGGAACGGCGTTTTTATAATTTAAGAAATCACCCTCTAAAATTCTTGAAATAATCATTGAACCGCCGAGACGGAAGATAATATGCTTTTTGCCTACACAGATAGATGCTTCTTCATCGGATTCGGCACATAATTTCTCAACTTCTTTAAGAGTTGCACCGGGAACAACAAAGGTGAAGTTTTCCTCTTCACTTTCGTTTTCAATCTTTGCTGTTCTGTAGGAAAGTCTGAAGCCGTCAACGGAAACAACTGTAATCTTATCGCCCTCAACATCAAAGAGTGAGCCTGTGTGAACCGGCTTTGATTCGTCTCCGCTTATTGCAAAGATAGTTTGAGAAATCATTTTCTTAAGATCATCCTGACGGAGAGAGAGGAAGAACTTCTTTTCAATATCGGGAAGAGAAGGGAAATCCTTTGCCGAAAGACATACTACATCGTGACGGATATTCTTGCATATAACTGTTGCAAACATATTTTCGTCTGTTGAAAAGGTTATCGGCTCATCGGGAAGAAGACGTATTATATCGGAGAGTATTTTTGCATTTATAACAACTCTTCCTTTTTCTTCTATCTCTGCAGGAACGGTTACTTTGATTCCTGTTGAAAGGTCATAGCCTGTGAGAGTGAGCTCCCTTCCGCAGTCGATGAGAATACCCTCCATAACCGGAACAGAGCTTTTCGGAGCAACTGCCCAGGAGGTTTTTGTTATGGCTGAAATCAGCGCTGATTTTTCACAAACGAATTTCATCTCAAAATTTCCTTTCTCAAAAGAGAATATTTTTTTATATAAAAGAATATAATATATATTTTAGTATTAGTATTATAGGTTGTGGAATCTGTGGAAAACCCACTTAAACCCTTGAAATATAAGGAAAATCGACTCCCAAGAAAATTGTGGATAAAAAAGGCTCTTTCCACACCTTTCCTGTGGATAGCGATTTATCCACAACTTATCCTATGTGTATTCCACAGAAAACCTGTGGATAAATTCTGATGAATTGCCTATTAAAATTATTTACCTGTAGGGGCGAGGTTCTACTCTGCCCGAAAGGATTTACGGTGTAAGAACTGAATTCTTAACGTCTTTGATTTGTTCTTTTAAGGCGTTATCCGTTTTTAACTGTTCCTCTAAGGTATCAACTGCGTGTTTTATGGTTGTGTGGTCACGGTCAAATATCTTTCCCATCTTGGGAAAGGATTCGTGGGTCATATCACGAACCATATACATTGCAATCTTTCTCGGCTCGGATATCTTTGAAGAGCGATCCTTTGATAAAATGGCATCAGCTTCGATTTCAAAATATTTTGCAACAGCCTTGATGATAAATTCCGGCGTGGGATTTATCCACGGATTTTCGGCAAATATGTCTCTTATTGCACGTTCTGCGGCGGCAAGACCATCTACATCCTGAAGAAGGTCACGATATGCAAGAAGCTTATGTACGGCACCTTCAAGCTGACGGACGTTTGCGGTAACATTATTTGCGATTAACTCTTTTTGCTCCTGAGTGAGCTTTAAACCGATAAGCTGAGCTTTAAGCGAGATGATAGCCATTCTCGTTTCAAAATCCGGCGGCTCAATGTCTGCAAGAAGACCCCATTCAAATCTTGTTTTAAGTCTTTCCTCAAGCTTTGCCATTTCTCTCGGCGGACGGTCGGAGGTGAGAACTATCTGACGGTGGGATTCGTGAAGTGCATTGAAGGTGTGGAAAAACTCCTCCTGGGTTGAATCCTTACCTGCGATGAACTGAATATCGTCAACGAGGAGAATATCGGAGTTTCTGTATTTTTCACGAAATTCTGCTCTTGAGTTTGTCTGGATAGCGGTGACAAGCTCATTTGTGAATTCTTCACTTTTGATATATGTTATTTTTGCTTTTGGATTTTTCTTTTTTATTGTGCCTGCGATTGCATAGAGAAGGTGGGTTTTACCGAGTCCCGAACCGCCGTGGATGAGAAGGGGGTTATAGGACATACCGGGAGCATCCGCAACAGCCTTTGCAGCAGCGTGGGCAAACTTATTTGATGCACCAACGATGAACTTATCAAAGGAATATTCATCATAATTTGAAAAATCCGGCACAATGGGAACAGCCGCACCTTCATATTCCTCCTCGGAATAAAGCTCAAACTGCATAGGAACTCCGAAAACATCGGTGAGAGCACCTGTGAGATTGTTTTTGTGGTGCGTCATTATTGTGTTTATTTTAAATGGCATGGGAACGATAAGTGAAATGACATCGTTCTCAATTTTAGCTACACGGATATCTGAAAACCAGGTATCTATTGCAACTTCGGGAAGGTTATAATTCTCTCGGAGAATGCGGAGAACTATAGGCCATACATCAGCGGCATTATTCATAGAAAAAAATTCCCCCACTATATTTTTAATAATTGCTATTATAACAGAATTTTGATTTTTTGTAAATAGAATTTACATATTATTATTTATATATA
>JAFSEA010000052.1 GCA_017435965.1 Oscillospiraceae bacterium | reverse complement strand
GAGGGGTTCCACCCCTCCCGTGACCTGTGTGACGTAACGACACGTCATCCTGAACGAGGTGAAGGATCTTATCCTCGTGAAGATTCTTCGCATACGCTCAGAATGACAAGGGGGAGGGAATGTTGCGCCAACCACAAATTGTAGGGCACGCCGCATTCCACCAAAACAAAAAAGCACCCGAAGGTGCTTTTTTCTATTTCGGACGAATAATCTCGCCCTTTTCGTTGATGTAGTAGTATCCGTCTTCAAATTTAACCTTTGCAAGACCGTTTTCGTTGAAGGATTCTGCATAACTGAATTTAGGTTCTATAACAACTTGATCGTTCTCGTTGATATAGCCAAATTTCATTTTGATTTTGGCCTCCGCAAGTCCATTTGATGAAAAAGGTTCTAAATCTTCAAACTGTGATTCTATAATGACTTGGCCTTTTTCATCGATGTAACTCCATGTTCCGGTGTCGAAATCATCGCCGATCATAACAGGGGCAAGACCGTTTTTTCCAAAATCAGATGCTAATAAAAATTGGGGTTCAACAACAAAGTCACCCTGTTCATCAATGTAGCCCCACTTGTCGTCAACTTGAACTAATGCAAGACCATTTTCAGAAAAGTCATTTGCTCGTAAAAATTGGGGTTCAACAACAAAGTCACCCTGTTCATCAATGTAGCCCCACTTGTAGTTAACTTGAACTAATGCCAGTCCATTTTCTGCAAAGGAATATGCATAGTCAAACTGCGGCTCAATGACCCAATCGCCATCTTCGTTGATATATCCCTCTTTTCCGTCGATTTCAACGTTGGCGAGGCCGTTTTCTCCAAAGGAACCTGCCGCGTCAAACTGCAGCTCTATAACAAAATCGCCCTTTTCGTTGATGTAACCCCATTTATTATAGTGTCTGATTGGTGCGAGACCGTTTTCGGCAAAGTCATTTGCTGCATAAAACTGCGGCTCAATGACAAATCCACCTTGTTCGTTGATGTAACCATACTTCATTTTGGTTCTGACCATCGCAAGCCCATTCTCAGCAAAAGTATTTGCCGCTCCAAACTGTGGCTCTATTTTTATTTCTCCCTCAATTGTGCAATAACCATATTTTTGGGTTTCTTCATCATAATAGGGAACAAGAAGCTCTCCGGTTTTCTCTTTTTTCGTTTCTTCGGCACTATTATTACTGCTGTTATTATTACTGCTGTTATTATTACTGCTGTTATTATTACTGCTGTTATTATCGCCGTTTTTGCCGCAGGCGGAAAGGGTAAGCATCATAATAAGTGCAAGGATGAGCGAAAGTAATCTTTTCATATTTCATATCCTCCGTAAATTTTTCTTTACCACATTATACCACCGGCGGAAAGGTTTTTCAATGGTGTTCCGTTCCGCAAACCTCTTCGGCGTAACGTTGATCACTCCCCTACAATGAAAATCGGGTTTATTTGCGCTTATACAACAACAAACTGTATGAAACAAAATAAAAACAACGCTGTGTTGTGCGCCACAGCGTTGTTTTCGTATACACTTTTGGGAAAGTGCGGGATTTACTTTTCGATTTTTTCCTTGCCGCCCATATACTTGCGGAGAACTTCGGGGATGGTGATTGAGCCGTCTTCGTTCTGATAGTTCTCAAGGATTGCGGCAACTGTTCTTCCGATTGCAACACCGGAGCCATTGAGGGTATGAACAAGCTGGGGCTTTGCTCCTGCCTCGGGACGGAAGCGGATAGCCGCACGGCGTGCCTGATAGTCCTCAAAGTTTGAGCAGGAGGAGATTTCAAGGTATCTGTCATAGGAAGGCATCCATACTTCAACATCATAGGTCTTTGCTGCAGAAAATCCCATATCACCTGCGCAGAGGCATACTACACGGTAGGGAAGACCGAGGGAAGAGAGAACAAACTCTGCATCGGCGGTGAGCTTTTCAAGCTCCTCATAGGAGTTTTCGGGGTTTGCAAACTTAACAAGCTCAACCTTGTTGAACTGATGCTGACGGATAAGACCGCGTGTGTCACGTCCTGCGCTTCCTGCCTCGGCACGGAAGCAAGCGGAATATGCACAATACTTGATGGGGAGATTCTCTCCGTCTAAAATCTCATCACGGTGCATATTTGTTACCGGAACTTCGGCTGTGGGGATAAGGAAATAATCCTCACGTCCGAGGTGGAAAGCATCCTCTTCAAACTTCGGAAGCTGTCCTGTGCCTGTCATTGAAGCACGGTTTACCATAAAGGGAGGGAAAATCTCTGTATATCCGCGGCTTGTATGTGTATCAAGATAGAAGTTTATAACTGCACGCTCAAGCTGTGCACCTGCAGCTTTATAGAAGTGGAAACGTGTTCCTGTTACCTTTGCGGCAGTCTGTGGGTCGAGGATTCCGAGCTCTTCGCCGAGATCCCAGTGTGCTTTCGGCTCAAAATCGAACTTTCTCGGAGTACCGTTCTTTCTCACCTCAACGTTGCTGTCGGAATCGGGACCATCGGGGATTGAATCGTTGGGAGTATTCGGGATAACGAGAAGGGCAGTGTTGAGCTCTTCTTCAACATCACGAAGCTCGCCCTCGAGTGCCTTTGCTTCGTCACCCAGCTTTTTGAGCTCTGCAAAGAGTGCGGTTGTATCCTCTCCTGCTTTTTTGAGCTGGGGGATCTTCTTTGAATCTGCATTCTGCTGTGCCTTTATGGCTTCGCTTTTGCCGATGATATCACGGCGCTTTGAGTCAAGCTCCAGAACACGGTCAATCTCTGCGGAATAATCCTTGCAACGACGTGC
The DNA here is from genome assembly GCA_017435965.1 of Oscillospiraceae bacterium. Lineage (GTDB taxonomy): Bacteria > Bacillota > Clostridia > Oscillospirales > JAAYXM01 > SIG480. Next base: position 35,766 of record JAFSEA010000052.1, on the reverse strand, counting down.
AAGGGAAGCCTTTATCTTATCGGGGTTTTCTCTGATTGCTCTGATGTCTAACATTTTTATTCACATTCCTTTACTTAACAGAATTATATATTGCAAGTTCATCGGGGGTGAGGATGCCGGGGAAGCCTGCAGCTTCAAATGCTTCTACGGCCTCTTTTCTCTTTTTGCCTGTGCGTTTGAGATTTACTATCTCTGTGAGAGACTGAAGAGCTTTCTCTCTTTGTTCAAGATTTGCCACTTTGGTGGTGAGAGAGGTATTTGCTTCGGTGAGAGTTTCATTTTCTGTTTTGAGAGTGTTGTTTTCACTCTTCAATGCATCATTCTCACTCTGGAGCTTGTCTTTTTCTGCCGTTGCGTTGTCGAGAAGTGTGGATTTATCTGCCGCAAGGTCATTGAGTCTTTCAATCTCGGAAGTGAGACGTTTGTTCTCTGTCATAACACCATCGAGGAGTGTTGACTTATCTGCCGCAATATCCTCTGCGTTTTCTGCCTTTTCAACCAAAGCTGCGGCATCGCGCTCTATACGGCGCTGTGAAAATGCGGCGATGGCGATGAGGGCGACGGCAAAAACGAATATTGCTATGCAATATATTATAAGAAATTTCTTTGTACTTTGCTTTTCTGCTACTTCCTTCTGTGCATTGTTTTCCATATCTTAAAACCCCTTTTCTATCTGAGTTTGTTCAAGGCGGAAATGAGACGCTCAAGATCATCGTTGCCATAATATTCAAGCTCTATTTTGCCTTTTTTCTTTCCTGCAATAAGTCGTACCTTGCGACCCAAAGACTTTGCAAGGTCACGTTCGAGTGCCGCTACATAGTCAACTTCAAACTCTTTGTTATCTGTTTCCGGGGGAGCGAGAAGGCTTTTGTTCATACGGCGAACAAGCTCTTCGGTCTGCCTTACGTTGAGGCTCTTTTCGGCACATATTTCTGCCGCCTCTGCCTGCTTTTCCTTATCGGAAATGCCGAGGAGCACCTTTGCGTGTCCACGGTCAATTTTTCCGTCACGGAGAAGTGCAAGAGCTTCATCGCAAAGAGAGAGAAGACGAAGAGCGTTTGCAAGGGAGGAACGTGATTTTCCCAGTCGCTCTGCTGTCTCTTCCTGTGTGAGTCCGAATTCTGTCATAAGAGTTTTAAAACCTTCTGCCTCTTCGACGGGGTTTAAGTCCTCACGCTGGAGATTTTCGATAAGTGCAAGCTCTGCGGTCTCTTTATCGTCTGCTTCAACTATAACTGCCGGAACGGTATCTAACCCCGCACGCTTTGCGGCACGGAAACGCCTTTCTCCTGCGATTATCTGAAATCTCCCACCGGGCATTCTGCGAAGTGCAAGAGGTTGGAGTATTCCGTGAAGTCTTATGGATTCCGCAAGCTCCTCGAGGGAATCATCATAGAAAAGCTTGCGTGGCTGATTCTTATTCGGGTCGATATCTGTAATCTTAATTTCCGATGTGCCGGCGGCTGACATAGCTTCGCCGACTCCGGCGGAAGGTGCATCGGGGGCAGAGAGGTCACTCATAAAAAGCGCATCAAGACCTTTGCCGAGTCCTTTTTTAGCCAATTCGTTTTCCTCCTCGCTTTATTTATTGCAAATCTCTGCGGCAAGCTTCATATAACATTCTGCGCCGCGTGAGTGTTTGTCATATTCCATAATGGGTTTTCCGTGGCTGGGAGCTTCCGCAAGACGGACGTTTCTCGGAATTGTGGTGGAAAACACCTTTTTCGGGAAAAATCTCTTTATTTCCTGAGCTATCTGCACGGAAAGGTTTGTGCGTGAATCAAACATCGTGAGAAGTACGCCTTCGATATCTAATTCGGGATTTAAGCTCTTCTTTATGGTTGACATTGTGTTTGTGAGTGCCGAGAGTCCCTCCAGGGCATAGAAGCCGCAATCGACGGGAACTATAACGGAATTTGCCGCACAAAGTGAATTTATTGTGAGCATTCCGAGAGAAGGGGGACAGTCGATGATGATAAAGTCGTAGCTGTCTGAAATCTTCGCCAAAGCATTTTTGAGAATAAAGTGGCGTTCGCCGACGGAAATGAGCTCAACCTCTGCGGCGGCAAGATTTGTGCTTGCCGGGAGAAGATCACCATAAGGAGTTTTACGGATAACTTCGGCGGCTGATACGGAATTTATTATAATGTCATAGGCTGTTGGTGCACCATCGTGCTTATTTGCGCCGAAGCCGATGCTTGAATGACCCTGGGGGTCCATATCCACAAGCAGAACACGCTTTCCCGACAGATGTAAAGCGGCGGAAAGATTTACGCAGGTGGTGGTTTTTCCGACACCGCCCTTTTGGTTTGCGACTGCAATTATTTTTGCCATAGCATCCACCTCCCGTGGAAAGATAAATAATACATATATTATACCACCGCGTAGACAATTATTCAAGAGGAAAATAAAAATAGGCGTGCGTCCGCAGGTCGCATTGTTCCACGTGGAACAATGGCAATAGAAACCACACCTATTCACTATTCACTATTACTTATCACATCTGCGTCCCGCAGGTCGCAATGTTCCACGTGGAACATTTTATTTAAATATCTTTATTGACATACTTATTGCTTCATCGTCTTCATTGCGGACTATGTCTGTTCTGAAGCCTGCACGACGCATTGTATCAACAGCTCTGCCTACTGTGTTATAGAAAAGGCGAACATCCTTTATAACAAAACGTTCATTCGACCTGTTCGTTTCCTTTTTTGGTTTCTTTCGTTGTTCTATAAGAGAATCTATGTATTCGTCTGTGTCGCGGACATTCAACTTCTTTTCGATTATGTAATTCAGCGCAGAGTCACGCTCCTCACGGGAATTGAGGCGGAGAAGTGCTCTGGCGTGGCGTTCCGTGAGATTGTTTGCAAGAATTTTTGAGATGAAGTCTTTGCCGAGCCTCAAAAGCCGCAGTTTGTTTGAGATTGATGCCTGACTCTTTCCCAGTTTTTTTGCCACGTCCTCCTGAGTGTATGAGCAGACCTTCATAAGGTGTGCAATACCTTCCGCTTCCTCAAAAAAACCGAGGTCCTGCCGCTGGAGATTTTCGAGAAGCGCAAGAGTTGCGCTTTTTTTCTCATCGGCATTTATAACGATGCAGGGGATTTTTGAAAGACCTGCAATATGGGAAGCGCGGAGTCTTCGCTCGCCTGCGACCACTTCATAGCCGGCGGAAACACGTCTTACTGTTATCGGTTGAAGGACTCCGTTTTCTTTTATGCTGAGTGCAAGCTCATTGAGCTCCGCATCGGGGAAGTTTCTCCTCGGTTGTGTGCGACAAGGTGTTATTTTTGAAAGTGGAAGATATATTATCCGGTCTTTTCTCTCTATAATATCAATTTTCATAATGCTTGTCCCTCCTTTTTCTTCATTATAGCATTGAAACAAGGAGAAAAATGCTGAAAAAGATATTGCTTTTCCGGAGAGGTAGGAGTACAATGTAGATAACCCCATAAAAAAGGAGATAAAGAAAATGAAAACAAAATTCAGCAAGCTTTTATGCCTTATAATGGCGATGGCTCTTGTTTTTACCCTTTGTGCCTGCGGTGATGAAGAAGTAAAGGAAGAAAAGAAGGAAGAAGCGGCAGAGAATGTTGAATCGGAAGCAGAAGCAGTTGAGGAAGAAGTTGAAGAAGTAGGCGAAACAAAAACCCTTGACCCCGATGAGCTGAATGCCCCTGCCGAAGATGATGTTGAAGAAACGGATGCTCTTGCAACGATATTTGAAGGCATTGAAAACTTTGACATTGAAAATCCCGAAGAAGTTTTAAAGGCACTTGAAGAGCTCGGTGTGGATATGGAAGAGGTTGAAAATGTCTTTGAGGAAATTGAAGCATTTGGAAAAGCACTTGAGGCTTTGGGAGACTTCGATATCGAAAATCCCGAGAAGTCATTTGAGGTGCTTGAAGAGCTGGGAATTGAAACGGAAGAGATAGAAACTGCACTTTCAGAGATTGAAGCATTCGGAAACTTCCTTGAAGCTCTTGAAGACTTCGACATTGAGAACCCGGAGAAAGCTCTTGAAGCACTTGAAGATATGGGTGTAGACACAGAAGAGATTGAAGCTGAGCTTCCTGAGATAGAAACTGCAATTTCAGAGATTGAAACTTTGTTCGGAGTGATTGATGCAATTGAAAACTTTGATCCCGAAAATCCCGATGAATATATTGAAACACTCAAGGAGCTCGGAATAGACACAACAGAGCTTGAGGAGCTTCAGAAGGAGCTTGAAGAAATTGAAAAAGAGCTTGAGGAGCAGGGTGTATAGTTGATGCATCAAAAAGTAAAAAACTTGCTTTTTGGCAATAAAAGGAGTATAATGTAAGCATCTGAAAATAAAGAGGAATAGCGAAATGAAAAGAAAAATCAGCAAAGTATTATGTTTTATAATGGCAATGTCAATGATGCTTATGTTCGCCGCCTGCGGAAATGATAATGAAAATGCCGTTGCGGAATATGCAAAAATGAACGAGACGGCAATCGTTCAGATTTTCAATGATAGCGGTGCAGGTCAATATGCAAGCATTTCCGTGAAAAATGAAGGAACAAATATTGTGGTTGAGAGCCAATTTGCAGAGGAGCCCCCCGAAGGTGCGGAGGAAAGTCTCGAAGCAGGGCTTGACAGCATAAGCGAATTGCTGAAAGAGACTTTGGCAAAAATGAAGGAAGAAGAGCCTGAAATATCTACTCTCATAATCAGATATCTCGATCATAACGGCGAAGTTGTTGCCGAAAGAAAATTTTCTTAAAGCAAAAAAGTAAAGGATTGTGGTTTAAATTGTACCACAATCCTTTTTTATTACCTTATTTGAATGCCGTGGAGGCATTGAGGAGACTTGTGCTATATAAAAACAGCACATCGGCATCCTCGAAATTTACAAATCCGCCTACAAAGTCGCTCATAATATATCGTATGTCCACAAGAGTTATCTTTGAATAACCGGGCACGAGCAGGGGAGTAAGGCTTGATGCGAAGGAATCACGGAAGATAACAAGCTCACGCACTTCCTTTGCCGCAGGGTTTTCTATGGTGATAAGGGGGGAATTTCCGCCGAGGAAAAGCTCGTACATATCCTTGCCCTTTGCCTTTTCCATATGGTACATAAACGAAGGCTTTGCCATACCTGAATTATAGTCAAGCACCTTGCAGCCGTTTAGGATATCGTTTGTGAGATACTTGATTGTATCGGGCGGGACTTTTATCAGCGACTGACCGCTGTAAACACCGTAAAATGGCTCGGGATAAGTGTTTACGGTGTATTTCGCATCGATTTTCACATTCATTTCCGAGGCAATGGTTTGTGCCGCATCCGTGATACACTCCTGCTTCCAATGTGAGTCGGTTGTGTAGTAATCCGAAAGGGAGAGAGTGGGGAAAAGGTCGATATATCGGGCATATGGCATACCTTCACGCATCTTTCCCACAAGCTTTTCATAGTCATATTTCAAGGTGTCCATATAATAATTCTTGTCGGGCACAATGGAGAGATAAATCTTATCTGTTTTTCCTTTTATGAACTTTTCATAAAGATATGAAAACTTATTTGCCGCAAGGTCCTGCATATCGGTGACCAAAGGATAGTCAAGCCGTGTGAGGTGGCCGTTTTGGAGGATTAAACCGTTGTTGTCGGACTTTTGGAAAACATATTCCGAAGTATATGTTTTAACGCTGCGGAAGAAGTCGCGGAAGGGGAAACGGTCGGTGGCATATTCTTCAAAACCCTTTGAAAAGTCGCCCGACAGAATAGTTTCGCCGCTTATCTCGGGAAATGATGCAAGCACTCGTCTTTCGCTTTCGGAAAATTCATCTTCCGGGAAGAAGATGCAGAGAACGGAGGTGAGAAGCAGAACGAAAGCAAAAAGAAAGCAGGTTATTTTGTTTTTCATTGTCACTTTCCCTCCTTAAAATCTGAAATATAAAAACGGATTGAAAGAGCCGTCCACAAGATAAGCTGTCATAATAAAGAGGAGAATGAGCAGAACAAGAGGCTCGAAAATGTCTGAAATCCGCTTTGTGAAAGGCTTTTTCTCCAAAGACAGCACAAGCTTTTTCGGCAGGGGAGTTGCACCGAGTATGGCAATCGCGAGAATTGGGAGAAAGCTCTTGAAATAATAGAAAAACTCATTGCTCACAAGGGGAAAATCGCCGCTTCCGAACATTCCTCCGATATAGGAAAAGCCTTCGTTTAAATTTGCGGCGTTAAAGACCACAAAGCTCAAGAGAACGGCGATAAGGGTGTAAAACCGTGAAATAATGCGGCTTTTCTTTAAAAAATCTCCGATAAAGAACTTTTCAAGGGCAAGGAGAACCGCAAAGAAAAGTCCCCACGCAATAAAAGTCCATTCTGCACCGTGCCAGAAGCCCGTGAGCATCCACACAATGAGAATATTGAGAATGTGGCGGAGTGGCTTTACTCTGTTTCCGCCCAGAGGAATGTATACATAATCACGGAACCACGTGCCGAGAGATATGTGCCATCTTCTCCAGAACTCCGTCACGCTTTTTGAGATATAGGGGTAGTTGAAGTTCTCCATAAAGTCAAAGCCGAATATCTTTCCCAGTCCTCGCGCCATATCGGAATATCCCGAAAAGTCAAAATAAATGTGGAGTGAAAAAGCAATGGCATAGAGCCAAAAAAAGGCAACGGATTTATCGGTGGAGGCTTTGAAAATCTCGCAAAGCTCACCCAGCTGATTTGCAAGAAGTATTTTCTTTCCCAGCCCCAATATAAAGAGCCGAATTCCCTCTGCCGCCATATCAAATGACTCACGGCGAGTTGACAAGCTCTTTTCAACATCGGAATAACGGACAATAGGTCCTGCAATGAGCTGTGGGAACATTGAGATATAAGCTGCAAGATTTATGATATTTTTCTGTGCCTTAACCTCACCTCGGTAAACGTCAATGGTGTAGCTTAAAAGCTGAAAGGTATAGAAGCTTATACCGATGGGAAGTGCAACATGAAGAAGCGGAATGGCGAGCCCCGTTGCGGCATTGAAGTTTTCAATGAAGAAGTCGGCATACTTGAAATAGGCGAGACTTCCAAGGGAAAATACGATTGATAGGATGAGAAAAAGCCTTGAAAGCTTCTTGTTTTGATTATACTTCTCAATGAGAAGACCGAGAACATACCCCACAAGGATTGATATTGCCATAAGAAACACATACTTCGGCTCACCCCAGGCATAGAACACAAGGCTTGAGAGAAGAAGCACAGAGTTTCGTAATTTTCGTGGTGAGATAAAATAAAGAATCAGTACCAATGGGAGAAAATAATATAGAAATGGGATGCTTGAGAATAGCATAAAGAAAAAACCTCCTTGTAGCAAAAGGTTCGCCGGTTTACCTTGTAGGGGAGGGGCTCTGCTCCTTCCGCAAACCTCTGTGGCGTAATGCAAGTTTTCGTTCCGTTGCCCCCGTTATCGTCGCATCAAAAAAGCCCCACATCGGGGGCTTTTTTTACTGTTCAAATGATTTCGGACACATTACAAAGAATACCTTGTTGCCGCTTTTTTCAACTATCATCTGTTCTGCCTCTGTGCAGACATTCCAGCGAAGGTTTGCGCTGCTCTTGAGGTTTGACACAAAGGCATCCACGTCTGCGCCGTCGTCAAGGGTGAAAATATAGCCCACAAAAGGAATTGTTCCCATTCCCGGTGCAAACATAACACCGCTTTTGAAGCCTTTTATTTCCGTGTTGTCAAAGCCTGTGAGATAGCCTTCCTCAACATCAATGGTCATAAGGGAAAGCTCTTGTGGGATAACGCTGTTTTTTATAACCGCTTCCGCAATGGCAGAGCCGCTTTTTGAGGAATTTGCACGGAAGGTGCTTGCAAGTGCGGCACCTACGGTTGTGGAGGTTTCAGGCTTTGCTTCGGGTTCCGGAGTGGGTTCGGACTCAACTTCGGGCTTGGTTTCGGGTAAAACCTCGGGCTTTACTTCCGGCTTGGTTTCGGGTAAAACCTCAGGCTTTACTTCCGGCTTGGTTTCGGGTAAAACTTCAGGCTTTACTTCCGGCTTGGTTTCGGGTTTTACCTCAGGTTTAACTTCAGGAGTGGTTTCAGGCTTAACCTCGGGCTTTGAAGCTTCGGGCTTTGTTGCGGTTGATGTTTCCGGCTTTGTTGCAGGCTTTGAAGTCTCGGGTTTAGCCTCGGGCTTTGCTTCAGCCTCAGGCTTTGTTTCTTGTTCGGGATTTTCTTCCGGTTTGGTTTCGGCTTCTGCATCGGTTTCAGCTTCAACTTCGCTGTCTTCAACCTCAACTTCTTCCTCGGGGATTTCATCCTCTTCCGGAAGCTCGGAATCGGGGGTTGTGACCTCAATTTCTTCGCTTTGTTTTTGATTCTTTGCCGGCTCTTCATCCTTTCCGCAGGCGGAAATGGCAAAGAGCATCATAAGTGCAAGACTGAATGCGATAAGTTTTTTCATATGTATATTCTCCTTTATATTTCGTTCTTATTCTTCCATAAGTATATATGAAATACCCTTTTTCGTCAACTGTAATATATGGAAAGAAAAAAATATTAAAAATTTCTTCAAATTCGTCCGATTTGTAACAAATTGTGCTTGACCATTTGTACTGTATATATTAAAATGTATAGTATGGTAAAATAGCTTGAGAAGTATTCCCATTTATGACAAAAGCTTATTTTATATATTTTAAGGAGGAAAAGAAAATGAAAAGAATTCTCGGCATCATCCTCGCAATCGCAATGCTGGTATCAATGATCCCGTCAGCATTTGCAGAAGAAACAACGGAAGGAGAGGAACTCCTTTCAATCACCTTTGATTTCACAAAGAAAGGCAGAAGTGATGTCTCGGTATCCGCACTTGAAACAATAAATAATGCGGATGGTGTTTATTCGAGCACATGGACGGCATACAAGAATTTTCCTGAAAATCCTGCAACTCCCGGTGAAAACTGGGCATATGCAGGCTCTACCGTAAAGGAAGGCGTGTCTTCCGAGGCTTTTATAGCAAACTCTGCTTATGGAAGTGAGGGATATGTCGGAGCAGGCTTCACAAGAGCTGCGGGACAATGGATTGCCTTCAAGGTAAAGGTTCCGAAGACCACGGTTTACAGACTTTCTGATTTCACCACATTCCTTTATCAGAATGCTACTCCTTATCTCGAAGTATATATGTTCCCTTCGGATGCAAGATTTGTTGAGGGCAATGCTATCTACGGAACGGTAGAGGCTCCGCTTACGGAAAAAAGCTATGCATGGAAGGATGCTTCCACATCTTTTGCAGATCTCGGAATAGAGGATGCAAAGCTTGTGGGCAAGGGAAGTGAAAACGTTGCAAAAGCCGATATGCATATCGGCTCTGTAGAGCTTTCCGAGCAGCACGATATTGCACTTACTGCAGGTGAGGAATATATCCTTCTTATCAACAACGCAAATTACGGACAGGCAATAACCGTGTCCTCCGTAACTCTCACAGAGGTCCCCGAGGACGACAGAGAGCTCGAGGGAGATTTAAATCCCGTTTATAACTTTAAGCTTTCTGCGCTTAAGGATTCTGCAAGCATAGAAAAAGATCCTTACCTTATCACAAGCCCCGATATGATAAATGAGAGTAATTCTTCAATTTGGTATGTTCATTCAAATATTAACCACAAAAACAAGCAGATAGATTCCAACGAAATGCTCGTATGCACCAATGCTCCCGGAAATAATGCATATGTGCTTAAGATAAAAACAGATGTTGAAGGTATATACATTCCCACGATTGCCCATTCAACAGGCCCCAACCGAGGTCGTCTTGATTTCTACACAATCCCTGTTTCGGCGGTGGGCGACAACACAATGGACAATATGAGTTCCGTTATATCTGTTTTGCCCGATGCAGATAAGTTTGCATCAATTGATGAATGGTCGGAAGAATTTGTGAACACGCCTCCCGATTATGTTGGAAACGGTGTATATCTCCCTGCAGGTGAGAACTACGTCATTATGATAATCGAAGAGGGAAGCGGAGAAACAAATAACAAAAACGGATATCATTACGGCTACATAAAATCCCTTTCGCTGGAGCATACTGCAGGCGTGGCAATCACAAAGAGTCCGAAAGAACTCAAGATGGGACAGAGTGGTACTCTTGAGGTAAGAGCACTTAACAGCAAGAACAAGGTTCTTGATGCCGAGATAGTGTATGAAAGCTCCGATGCAGATGTTCTTTCCGTTTCAGGAAATACCGTAACTGCACTTTCTGACGGAAGTGTAAGAGTCACAGCAAAAGCTGTAACTGCGGATGCTACATACACAGATTATGTTGACATTGAAGTTGCGGCAGTATATGATCCGAAATATTTATTTGTTTCAGGTGCTATTTTGGACGAATCAATCAAGGCAGAAGACGGAACAATTCAGTTTTTTAAAGTAACAAGTGAGAGTCAGCTTAATACTAATGTGACCACAGGAATCTGGACATACAAGGCACTTCTCAACTTCGGCTCCGGAGCTCTTTACGGCAACTGCATTCAGGCAAGAGCCCTTGAGGCCGACACGGGAAACAATGCCATCGTTTTAAATGCAAAGCTTGATAAACCCGGCACATATGCAACAACGGTTGAGTATCAGAAATCCACAGCCAACGGAACAACAACCGTTTACCTCGTTCCCAAGTCCTATGCAGAGGCAAAGGGCTGGGATATGGGTGACCTCAACGATGTAAACAAAGCAAAGGCAGATGCGGCAAATGCCGGAAGTAAGGCAGTTGTTGTGGCTGTTGTCGATATGCATAAGGACAGCACTACCACAAGCCCCTATACGGGAAGTATCGTGAATATCCCCGAAAAAGAATTCTATATTGTTCTCTCCGTAACTCCCGGTTGCACGGTGATAGAGAGCAAAAAATACTTCTCAATGATTTCAAGCCTCAATCTCACAAAGACAGGAAGTGTTTCCGCAAAATCTGCGGCAACTACCCTTGAAATCGGCGAAGAGACAACAGTTTCCGCAATCACAAAGGATAACCGTGACAATGCAGTTGAAGCTGCCGTTACATATGAAAACCTCACACCGGAGATTGCGACATTGGACGGCGAAACCGTAACTGCAGTTGCAGAAGGCAATGCAATAATCCGTGCAACGGCAACCATTGACGGTGTGACGGTAAGCGATACGGTTACAATCACGGTAACTCCCAAGCAGATATCCGTTGGAACTAAAATTGGCGGTACGCTTTATGTCGATGCTTATCCCATCGGAAAAGAAGTAACTGTAAAAGCAAAGGAAATCACCGGCAAGACCTTCCGTCATTGGGTACTCGGAACGGAAGAAAACGGAATCCCGGTATCAACAAGCGCAACCTACACCTTCACGGCTGTGACAAACACATATCTCACCGCAGTATACTCCGATGAGGTAGCGGAAGATGCAAAGGTAGTTGAGTTCTACCTCGAAAACGGCGGATATGTGGGAAGTGCAGTTGCAAATGAAAGCGGAACTGTAACACTTCCCGATGAGCCCACACTCACAGGCTATGAGTTCATCAGCTGGATGACGGATGCAGAAACAATATTTGATGCAAACACAGTTGTAACAGATGCGATAACAAAGGTAGTGGGAACATTCAATGCTGCAACAATCAGCGAAGGAGTTTCCTACGGTGACCCCATCAAGAATGAAGCGGCTACCGCAAAGCTCTGGAAGCGTGACGGAAAAACAGTTGCATATGGAAAGAGCTATACCTACTATGTATGGGGTGCATCCACTATTGAAGCGGTTGACGGTGAGAAACCTGCAATACCTATAATCGTTCTCGATGAAGAAGTAAAGGCGGACAATGCACGAATGATAGAATACGATGCAGCGGGCTTTACAATCATCGAAGCAGGTATTATCTTCGGAAACGGCACTAATATGACGGTAGACAGCTGTATGTATAAGGCAAAGAGCAAACTCAACAAGAGCCACGGACAGTTCACCGCAAAGCCCCCTGTTGAGGAAGGCTACACCACCGCAATCGGATATGTGGTATATGAAGATGCAAACGGTGATTATCAGGTAGTGTATAGCCATTAAGATAGAGGTTGAATTAAATTCAAGCCCGTAGGGGAGGGGCTCTGCTCCTCCCACAACCTGTGAGGCGTAACGGTTCACCCTGTTGTCATCCTGAACGAAGTGAAGGATCTTATCCCTCGCAAAGATTCTTCGGCATACGCCTCAGAATGACAGGGACGGGGGAGAGAATGACAGGGACGGGGGAATTTTCGGGCTTCGTTCCACCTCGCCCCCACAGGGCGAATTACCCATATATCAACACAAGGAGGAAAATAACATATGAAACGCATATTATCCCTTATCCTTGCGCTTATGATGATGTTTGTTCTTGCTTCCTGCGCGGAAGAAGCACTGAAGGCAGAAGAAAAGCCTGCGGCGGAAGAGAAAGTGGCAGAAGACGCTCCCGAAACGCCGGAGATGCCCGGAAAGCCCGAAATTCCCGAAGCGGCATTTGACCTTTGGGTAGACGATGAAGACCCGGTACTTGACCCCGAAGTAACGGAATCGGAGGATGGAACAATGACATATAAGATTTCCACAAAGTCCTATTCACATTGGTACATAAACGAAGAGGGCGGCTATGACTATCTTGCGGAGAACAAGATAAAAACAGGTGACGACTGGTATTATTATGATGTTGAGTTCTCAACAGCGGATACTGCGTTCATCGTTATGGACCCCTGGTGTGACTGGGCAGACGATTTCTTAAACGAATATTTCGGCGCAATCACCGAGAAGACAACTCTCCCCCTTATGCAGGCGGCGGCAGAGCGTGGTCACAAGGTGATCATCCTCACAAACGACCCTGCAAAGACTAAATACAACACAAAAATCACTCCCGGATTGCAGGAGCTTGTTGATGCGGGAAAGGCTGAGCTTTTATACCACACCGACTGGCCGCAGGATAAGTTTATTGCAAAGCTTGATGAAGAGGGAATAACAAAGCTTATCTACACAGGCTATGCATCAAATATGTGTGTTCTCACACGTGACCTCGGAATATCAAAGATGATAGGCAAGGGAAAACAGCTCTATTTCATTCCCGAATGCTCGGGTGCCATGGAGCACGCAGACACATGGGAAACACAGGAAGTACACAAGGCAACCACCTTTATTATCGGTCAGGTTCAGGCAAAGTTAATTGATTTTGAAGATATTTATAATGTGTTGAAGTAACTAAAAGGAGAAATACCCATGGAAAAACTTGCAATTCACGGCGGAACGCCTGTGAAAACAACGCCATATGGCACAACAAACCGCTTTGACGGAAATGAGCTTAAGTATCTTGAAGAAGCTCTCAAGCAAAACACCCTTTTCTATTGGAAGGGCGGCTTTTCAAAGCGTCTCTGTGAGGACTTTGCAAAATTAAACGGAGTAAAGCATTGTGCAGTCACAAGCTCCGGCACATCGGCAATCCACGTTGCCCTCGGTGCTTGCGGCGTAGGTCCCGGTGACGAGGTTATCACCTCTCCCATCACGGATATGGGAAGCGTTATCGGTATCCTTTATCAGAATGCAGTTCCGGTGTTTGCAGACCTTGACCCCCATTCCTATAATATGACTGCAGAGACCGTTGCGGCTTGCATTACAGATAAAACAAAGGCAGTTGTAGTTGTTCACCTTGCAGGTAATGCGGCAGAGGTTGATAAAATCGTGGAGCTTTGCCATAAAAAGGGAATTTACGTTGTTGAGGACTGTGCCCAGAGCTACTGCTGTGAATATAAGGGCAAGTATGTGGGTACATACGGCGATATCGGCTGTTTCTCCTTAAATGACTTCAAGCACATCTCCGCAGGTGACGGCGGAATGGTAATCACGGACAATTCAGAGCTTTACCATAAGGCAGTTATGTTTGCAGATAAGAATTATAACCGTTTCGGTGAAGGCGTGGTAAGAAACTCACCCCACGTTGCACCCAACTACCGTATGAGCGAGCTTCAGGCGGCGGTTGGCGTTGCACAGGTTGAAAAGGTAGAGGAAATCTGCAGAAAGAGAAATGCCTACGGCGATGCACTCACGGAAGGAATAAAGGACATCCCCGGACTTTACGTTCCGAAGGTACATCCCGACTGCAAATCCTCCTATTGGTTCTATTTAATCCGAGTTGATGAAAAAGAGCTCGGATGCACAAGAGAAGAGTTTGCAAAGGCAATCCGTGCAGAGGGTGTGGGTGCAGGTGCAGGATATATTGCACAATGTGTTTATGAAATGGATATGTTCACAAACAAGACTGCCTACAGCGACCTCGGTTGTCCCTTCTCCTGTCCCTTCTACGGAAAAGAAATTGAATATAAAACAGGACTCTGCCCCAATGCGGAGGAAATCCTCAAAACCTGCATCCGTATGGAATGTAAGGAATATTACACGGAAGACGACCTTAAGGAAACCATCGCCGCAGTAAGAAAAGTAGCGGCATATTATCAGAGTATGAAATAGAAAACCCAACAAGGAGGAAAAAATTATGAAGAGAGCGTTATCACTTATTCTCTCGGTTGCAATGCTTATAGGGCTTTTGCCTGCAATAAGCCTTGCAGGAACGGCAGCAGAAGCTCCCGATACCATTGTGTATGACTTTACTGTCAGCGCAATATCGGACGAGAGCATCATTTCCACGGACAGCAAAGGTGTCCAGTCCGCTCAGTTTTCCAATGTCACGGAGACCTCGCAGCTTAATGCTTCGGTGTCAACAGGTCTCTGGACATACGTTGCAAGCCCCGGTTTTGCAACAACTTCAATGTATAAGGATTGTATTCAGGCACGAGTAAATCCTGCAAACATTGATGCAAACGGACTTGTTCTCAAAACAAGCTTTGCGGAGGCGGCAACATATTCCGCATCAGTCAAGTATAATAAGAATGCGGCTAACGGAAGATCGGACATCTATTTCCTTCCCGTTGCCACAGCTACCTCAAACAGCTGGGATATGACAACCGCAGACGGTATCAATGCGGCAATCGCAGATTCAAAAAATGCAAACTCAACGGTCAAGCTTGCCGCATCTGTTGATATGCACACAAATGCAACGGATGCAAACCCCTTTGAGGGCAACACCTTTGACGTTTCTGCAGGGGAGTATTATATCGTTCTCAAGGTAGATGACGATACTGTAAAGGGTGAAAGTGACCGCTACTTCACAATGATTTCAAGCATCACCCTTTCAAAGCAGGTAAAGGTCGATGAGGCTGATAAGGTAGACAGCCCCGAATATGTATTTAATTCAAAGGCGCACGGCGCAAGCGGCACTGTTGCAATAGGCGGATTTACAAGCTATGCAACAATCAATAAGGATATTTCTACCGGTGCATGGCATTATGTCGAGCGTTACGGAAATGTTTACAGCACAATGAACCTTATGGGAGACTATCTCCAGTATTCCTCAACGGGTCTTGACCCGGTAAACGCCAACGCACTTGTTCTTATGGCAAGAGTTGACAAGGACGGAGAATACACCCCCACGGTTGCATTTGAAAATGCGGCATTCACAGGAAGAATTGACCTTTATATGGTAAGCAAGGCCGTTGCAACGGAGAAGAGCCTTGATATGGCAAGCTATGACGGCATAGCGGCGGCTCTTGCAACCTCGGATGCAATAAAGCTTTGTTCTGTTGATACAAATACTGCCTCCGTAAACCCGGAGAATACTTATGCAGACAAAATCAACCTCAAAGCAGGTGACTATTACCTCGTAAGTGTTATATCAAAAGCACAGGCTGTTTCTACAAGCAAGAGAACCTTCTGTAACTTAAAGTCCGTAAAGCTTCTTCGCACACCGGACGATGAGGGCGAGGCAAAGAGCTTTAAGTACGACTTCACACTTGCAGGCGCAGGTGAGGATGTCTCTGCAATTACCGAGACAAACACACTTCTCGGATTGAAGAAGAAGTATCTTGAAATCGGTGACGGCAACTCCGATACGGAAAGCGGAGACGACTGGAGTTATCTCGGACAGATGGGATATTCCACACAGGCAGCCCGTACCGATTATATAACCCAGGTTACCGAAAGCGGACTTTGGGGCTATGCATATAGCGGAACCTCATACAATCCCATGGGCAAAAACGCTCTCGGAATAAAGATAAATGTTCCTGCAGACGGAACATATACCCCAAAGCTGAATTATCTTCCGCAGACAGGTATGGGAAAGATACATATTTATGTAATCAAGCCTACCGTAAACGGAAAGACCTTCAAAAATCCGTCCGGAACAAACAAAACGTGGGATTTTGAGACCCAGTCTAATAACTCTGTTGTATTTGCCGCACAGACACTTCAGGCAGACTATGCATACGAAGGTCCCGAGGCAACAGATATGTTCTGCATTTTATCCAAAGAGGATACAGACACAAAATTCTATCCTACCGAAATAAGAACAATGACGGATGAAGCCGTTGATCTTTCGGCAGGAACATACTACCTCCTTATTCTGAACGAATATACAGGCTCGGCAGTAAGCAACTTCTATACCTATATCAACAGCTTCGAGCTTGTTGCAGGAAGCGGAGAAGGTGAGGAAGAAGGCCCCACACTTACGGGTGAGGTTTCATCCTTTACCTACACTTTCACAAAAACAGGTCGAAGTGATGCAAGCGGTGATTATCTTGAAGATAAGACCGGTGCATGGGAAGGCTCATATAAGAAGCTTCCCGAAAGCCCGAAGCATTTCGGCGAGAATTGGGCATTTGCAGGAAACACTCACACAAAGGCTTCAAACAAGTCTGCTATGGTAGCTATCGGCGGAACATACGCAGGTACGGGTCAGACCGGAGCTCCCGGTGAGTGGATTGCATTTAGGGTTAAAGCTCCCTACACCACAAAGTATCTCATTTCCGATGTGAAGGCATACACATATTGGACTGCATCAGGTGATGTTGATATCTACATCGCACCCATGGACGAAAAGTTCACCGAGGGCAATGCAATCTACGGTACTGTATATATGCCCGAGGGCGGCGAATACGCAAACAGAAAAGACCAGAAGACATTCTCCGAGCTCGGTCTTACAAACGCAACACTTATCGGTAATGTAAATATGTATGTAAACCGCAGCGGCGGCGATGCACTTAAAGCAGAAAACGGCGGTATTGATTCTCTCGAGGTTTCCGAAAAGGCAATCTTCGAGCTTGAAAAGAACAAGGAATATATAATCTTCTTTGTAAACAACGCAACAGACAAGGCAGTTACATTGAATTCTCTCAAACTCTCCTATGAAGTTCCTCCCATTCCGGATCTCGACACAATCACCGCAACTTTCGGAAAAGACGAAACACTTCTCGTGGGCTCAAAGCTTAAGCCATCCGTAAAATACTATGGCGAGGGCGAAGAGCTTAACGGTTCTGCAGGAACGGTTTCATTTGAGATCATTGCAAATGACGACGGTGCTCTCATCAAGGCTGAAAACGGCGATGTTTATGCAAAGAAGCCGGGTAGCGCAACACTCAGAGTCAGCGGAACACTTGACGGAATCACAAAGACCGTTGATGTTACCGTTACAATTGCGGCGGACGACTCTTTCTCCGGAGTAAGTCGCACATATAACTTCTATCAGGGTGCATACAACGACGGAAAATACGCCGTAACCGTAACGGGTGCTGAAAACGGCGACCCCATTTCCGAGGCGGACTTCAAGACCTCCAAGGCCATTGACTACAGCGCAGAGCGTCCCTGGGCATTCGTTTCCGCAAAGGCAAGCCGTCCCGACGGAAAGGATGCATACTTCGGACAGAATGCAAGCTATATGGACCTTTCCGGTATGGCAGGCGAATGGCTTGCAATCAAGGTAAAGGTTCCTGCACCGGGCAAATACTCCGTTGACCTTTGCGGATATACATACAAAAGCGGCGGACGTGTTGAGGTCTATATGACTCCTTATACAGAGGATATGACCTTTAGCTATGTAAGCGATAACATCGCAAGTCTTATGACGGCAGATAATTTCATTGCCGAGGCAGACTTTAACGACAGTTCCGCATCATCTTCAATAAATCAGCCCGAGGTCGGCACATTTGTTGCAGATTCTTCCCTTGACTGGACAAATGGCGAGGCAGAGTATCTTATGATACTCAAGACCTGTGCAAGCAAGAAGAATTCCTCCAAGAGCGCAGTTCTTCTGCACTCTGTGGGTCTCGTTGGCGGAAAGGGAATAAGCTCTCTTGAAGCAAAGGTTGATTACACCACAATCGGCGTTGGTGAAAGCACAAAGGTAGTTGACGTAATCGCAAAGAACGCAGGCGGAAGTGCGCTTGATATCTCCGGTGCTTACGTTGAGCACAGCGTTGCCGAAGGCTCGGAAGGAATTTTGAAGCTCAATGCTGATGGAAAATCCTTCACAGCTCTTGCGGAAGGAACCGCAACCATTGAAACACTTGTTCTTATGGAGGGAAGCTCCGTAACAACAAAGACCGAAATCACGGTTGACAATAAGGTTGGAATAAAGAATGTATACCTCTATTGCCCCGAGATGCTTCAGCCGGGCAAGGTTGCAAGCTTCCTCACACGCCTTGAGCTCAATAACAGAAAGATAATCGCAGACGGCGAAATCGTGGGCTTTGAGGTTTCAAACGAATCCGAAGCGGGAGTTTTAGAGGTTTCCGCAGACGGAAAGAAGGTCACCGCAAAGAAGGCGGGAACAGCCGAGGTAAAGGCACGTGTTCTTGCCCGTGGCAACGTATTTGAAACAGATACAATCGTTGTCACCGTGGGTGCAGTTGAGATGAACTATCCCACAACCTTCGCAATCGACTTCCGTGAAGGAACATATCAGGGCGATTCGGCTTCAAGCCTCTTTGCCCTCACAAACTACACGGCGGCACGTAACTGGATATTCCACAAGATAGAGGGAATAAGCAGCGGTTACCCCGACATTTCCCTTGCAGGAAGCGGTGGTACTTACTCACAGATAGTATTTAAGGACAACAAGGATACAAACTATCTTGCATTCAAGGTAATATTCCCCTCAACAGGTAACTACACCGTTGACGTAACGGGCTATTGCAGAAACCGTGCGGCAAAGCTTGACCTTTTCGTTATTCCTGCAACAGAGGAGAATGAGGCACGTCTACCTAACCTTCTCGATGTAAACGGTGAATATTATTTCGGAAGTGCCGATACCTACCGTGCGACTGCTGCAACGGGAGTGAAGAACACCTTCGGCACAAAGGCAATCACAAGCGCCGGTGAATACATCGTCGTATTCCGCGTGGCTGAGGGTCTTGCAAAGCAGAATGAAGGAAGCTTCGGCGATGCATGGTATCCTCTCTATATCGACTTTGTAAACTCAAGCACTCTTTATCGTGCTGACCTTGAGGTAAAAGAAGGAAAGACAAGCATTGAGATAGGCGAAAAGATTCAGCTTTTCCCGAAGCTTTACGGCGGCGACGGTGCCGACATTCCTTATGATGATACCGTTGAGGTTATCTGGAACTCAAGCGATGCAAACATTGCAAGAATAAATGCAGAAGGCGTGGTCACCGGTATAAACGAAGGCAAAGCCGAGATTACCGCAATGGCAACAAAGGACGGTGCAACGGTTGTCTCAAGACTTGAAGTAAAGGTCTTTGACAATTCGGGTATTGATATGAATGAAGAGATTAAGGTTTCATACAACGACACAATCTACGCTTACGGCGCAACGGATATCGAAGTTTCCGTTGCAATGAACAGCGGAAGATGGGTAACCGTACCCTCCGAATATATCACATATACAATCACAGACGGCGAAGGAATTGTTTCTGTCTCCGAAGACGGCGTTGTAACAGGCGTTGACGAGGGCGATGCAACAATTTCCCTCACAATCGACCCCTCCTGGAAGGACGGAATCGAAAATCTTGAAGTTCCCGATGTCAATATCGCAGTTGTATGGGATATGACCGTTGATCCTGCAGTATTCACACTCCGTGAGCGTGAAAATGCAAAGATTAACGCAGGAAGATACGACTGGGCAAGAGCAGAGGTCAATGCCGCAAAGGCAAAGGCTGACCAGTATGTTGATATTCTCGACACCATTTATGACAGAATAGTTCCGGAAGGACTTCCGAGATACTACCACATCGGACATAAGTATGACCCCCTCAAGTTCTACTGCCGCTACTGCGGATGCAACGTAGGTCTTGAATACGGCTCATATGCATGGAAGGCAAACGCTCTCCAGTCACCCTGGAAGGTACAGTGCCCCGATTGTAACAGAAAGTTCCCGTCAAATGACTTTGAATCTTTCTACAAGCTCGGTCTTTCCGATGACAAGGCTTACTGGAACTACGACATTGCACTTATGAGACACCACGAGCTTTTCGTTTGTGAAAACCTCGATGAAAACGGAAAGTGTACCTGTCAGAACGTTCCCCATCCCACAAACGACCGTATGAGTGAAGCATGGAAGGCATTCTACGGCTTCGGCATCGGTTATCTTGAAAACAAGCTCTATCCCGAAATGGATGAAAAGCTCGGCGTAGTCGGCTGGGGCGTTGATGACTCCCTCGGCTACAAGCAGCCCTATATCTCTGCAGAAAAGGCAAGAGAGATAGCAGGCCCCGACGGCGACATCAACGATGTTCCGGGATATTACCCCACATATTATGAAAAGGACGGCTATGCATACTACACCGATAGTTCCGGCGGACCCGTTCAGTACACATACGTTGCATTCTATGTCCACGACGGCATCTGGTATGGCGCAGGAACATCCACACCTCTTGTCAAGGATGCAATCAGATCCCTTATAGATGCATTCATCTACACGGGCGAGGCAAAATACGGCCGTGCAGGTGCAATCCTTCTTGACCGCGTTGCAGACGTATACCCCGGCTTTGAGTGGTATGACTGGCACACCTTCCGCGGTGATGCTTACCGAGGCAAGGAAGTTGACACCGTATGGTCAACCGGTAACGCAACAATCTGGGCAGAGGGTGTTGACGCATTCCTTCCCATATATAACGACCCCTATGTTGTAAATTATCTCTCAAAGAAAGCACCTCGCTATGAGGTTGACGAAAAGGGCAACTGGATTTACGATGAAAACGGCGAAAAGATTCCCGTAAACCTCAAGGACAGCCCGGGAGCACTCAGAAAGCACGTTGAGAAGAACATTCTTGACGAGGTATTCTACTCAGTTAAGAACGGTAAGATAATCGGTAACTTCGGTATGCATCAGAAGGCTGTTGCAACAGCGGCTCTTGCATATAACAGACTCCCCGAGACCAAGGAAATGCTTGACTGGATTCTCGCACCCGGAACAAACTACAACACAGGACCTCAGCAGGAAAAGGAAATCGCCGGCGGACAGATTCTCAAGAATCTCATTGAGGAAGTAAACCGTGACGGTATCGGTAACGAAAACGCTCCGGGTTATAACCGTGGCTGGATTACAAACCTCATCACCGTTGCAGACCTCCTTGCAGGCTATGAGCTTTATTCCGAAGCTGACCTCTTTGAAAACGTCAAGTTCACAAAGATGTTCCTCGGTATCGTAAGACTCACCCTCGGCGGCTACTACGGCACACAGACCGGTGACTCCGGTGCAACGGGAAGCACAGGTATCGTTCTTCAGATAGACGACTCACTCATTGCTTATAAGCACACAAGAGACAGAGTTCTGGCTCAGGCTATGTATCTTAAGAATGAGGAGTCAACAGAAGGACTCCGCGGCACAATTCTCGATGACGATCCTGAGGCAATCGCAAAAGAAATTGAACAGATAATCAAGGAAGACGGCGGTCTCCACCTCGACAGCGAAATGATGACGGGCTACGGCTTTGCAGCACTTCGTGCAGGTGCAGACTATGACTCTGTTTCCGATGTAAGCCGAAACAACAACACCCGTGATATGGCAATCTACTTCGGTGCAAACACCGGTCACGGTCACGCCGATACAATGAACCTCTTTATGTCGGCATTCGGTCTTAACGTTGCTCCCGACCTCGGATACCCCGAGCAGACGGGAAGCCAGCCCAACCGTTATGAGTGGGTTCACGCAACAATCTCACACAATACGGTTATAGTTGACGAACAAGACCAGAATTCAAGCCGTGTTGCAGGTATTCCTTACCACTTTGACGATTCCGGAAAAGTAAAGGTAATGGATATTACTGCACCTAACGTATATCCCCAGACAGAAGAGTATCGCAGAACGGTATTTATGATTGAAGCAAACGACGATATCTCCTACGGTGTTGACTTCTTCCACATTCTCGGCGGTAGTGACCACCTCTATTCCTTCCACAGTCTCTCCGATGAGATAAGCTACACGGAAGGCCTTGGCGGTGAGAAGAAAACTCCCATGAGAACGGATGCACAGGGCAACATCTACGGCGTATACGCAGGTGAAGACGTAATGTACGGTCCTGACCCCGGCGGCGTAAGCAACGGTAAGTATCCTCACGGTTATACATGGATGAGAAATGTAAGAACATTTGAGGATATTGAAAACGATTTTGTTGTTGAGTTCAAGGTAAAAGACTGGAAGAAGGTTCTTGATAAGAAGCGTGATGTCCGTCTCCGCCTTACAATGCTTAACGAAGAGCCTGTTGATGAAGTAACCTTCACAACAGCACTTCCGCCCCAGACCTCAAACAACAAGGACATCGGCGAGCTTGAATATCTCCTTGTAAGAAACAAGGGAAATAATCTCGATACAACCTTCACAACTGTCCTTGAACCCTATGATGCTTCCGAAGAAAACGGTAAGTACATCGACAGCATCGAAAAGGTTTCAATGGAAAGAGAAGAGGGAAGAAAGCCCGGTCTCTGTGACAGCTTCGGTGCAGTCAAGGTAACTCTCAACGGCGGAAGCCGTGTTGACTATGTAATCTACTCCAACAACTCCGAGATGGATTACATCGTTGACGGAAAGATTAACTTCCGTGGCTTTGCAGGCGTTCTCTCCTTCGAGGGCGATGAAATAGTATATCGCTACCTCAATGACGGTGAAGTTCTGAAGCTCGTTGATGAAGCAGACTACGAGGAGCAGTTTGCCGCATACACAGGTAAGGTTGTTGACTTCACGAAGGAGCTTACAAAGAAGAACTTCATCACAATCAAGCTTGACAATCAGGGCGACCTTTGGGTACCCGACCTTGCAGGCAAGTATGTATACGTAGATAACGACAAGGTTCAGAACGGTGCATACAAGATTATTTCTGCAGAGGAAGACGGCGAAAACATCGTTCTCGCTCTTGAAGACGTATCAATCATCAGAAGCTTTGTTGATGCCTTTGATATGAGCCTTGGTTATGTATACAACATCAAGGAAGGCGACAGCCTCCGAATCCCCGTAACCGCAAAGGAAGACGGCTCACCTGTATTTGAGGAAATCGATGACCTCACCGCAACGGCAGGAAGCCAGATAATCGTTCCCATAAATGTAACAAGCCCCCTCGGAAAGGATGATCAGATAACTCTCATCGGCACATCCTTGCCCCGTGGTATGGCGATTGATGCAGAGGGTGGAAGACTTATCTGGACACCGTCGGATTCTCAGGAAGGCGAAAACCACGTTGCCATAACTGCAACGGACGGAACTCTTGAGAGCACAATCCACTTTATGGTAAGAGTTTACGGACGTACAACCGGCGGCAGCACAAACAGCGGTAACTCCGGCAACTCCGGAAATAGCGGCAACACAGGAAATACAGGTAATACCGGAAATAGCGGAAGCTCCGGTGACACAGGAAATGCCGGAACAGGCACACCGTCAGTACCGGATAAGCCCGAAACACCTGATGAAGGAGATGCAACCGTCCGCTTTGTTGACCTCGGTTCTCACGCCTGGGCGGCAGATGCAATCAATTCTCTTGCAGATAAGGGAATAATCAAGGGCACAAGTGAGAACACCTATTCCCCTGCAGCGAATATCACAAGAGCAGACTTTGCAATACTTCTTGTGAGAGCCTTTGAAAAGACTTCCGACAACACCGAAAACTTCGCAGACGTTTCTGATACCGATTATTTCGCTCGTGAGCTTGCAATCGCAAGAAACACAGGGCTCGTCGGCGGCGTTGGCGATAACAAATTCGCACCGAGAGATAATATCAAACGCTGCGATATGATGCTCATGGTATATCGAGTAATCAAGGACACCCTTGTAGGGGCGGATATCATCCGCCCGGAATACGAGGATTTTGACTCTGTTCCCGACTACGCAAAAGAAGCAGTATCAGCCCTCATAGGTGCAGGACTTGTAAACGGTAAAAATAACCTCATTGCACCCAACGATAACACAACAAGAGCAGAAGTAGCAGTTCTCTTACAGCGTGTTCTCGAATTTGTAGAAAAATAAAATGTAACGGGCGGATAATATCCGCCCCTACAAGGTTTATTGCGATTTGCAGAAAAAACAAGGCTCCCTCCCGCAAACCCCGCAAAACAAAAAATACAATTGTTCGAGACATTTTGCGTTTTATGTGTTATAATCATTTCAGGCGTTATCAAAACCCATTGTGGTTTGATATAAAACTTTTTTAGGAGGAAAAGAAAAAATGAAAAAAATACTCGCATTTATCCTTGCCGCAATTATGATGCTCACGCTTTGCGCTTGCGGCGGTGGCAATGGCACAGGCGAAGGTTCAGGTGCACCGGTACAGGCAAGCAACATTGACAACGAAAAGTACCAGTACCCCCTCACAAAGGATGTAACACTTAAGATCCTTGTTCCCTCATCCTCAAGCTGGCCGGTTCGTGATGACTGGAAGGTTTGGGAATATATGTCAGAGGGTGCAAACGTAACTCTCGACATTATGGGAGTTCCCGCTGAAGAAGTAGGAACAAAGCTTCCCCTCATGATGTCCGACCCCACCGAAATTCCCGATATCCTTGCAGGTTCAATGAACTCAGGTTACGACAAGTATGCAGACCAGGGCGTTGTTGCACTTGATGACCTCGAGGCATACATGCCAAACTACAATGCATGGCTTGACAGCCTTACCGATGACGAATATGCAGTTGCGGTTACAAACCGTAAGGAAGCAAACGGAAAGATTTACTACACACCGGGCTCCGGTCGTGAAGGCAGAACACGTATGCGTGCATGGCTCTACCGTGAAGACATTTTCAAGAAGCACAACCTCAAGGTTCCCGAAACCTTTGATGATCTCTATAAGGTATGTAAGAAGCTCAAGACACTCTATCCCGATTCATACCCCTTCTGCACAAGAAGCGAATATCTCTTCGACATTCCCGGCTCATCCTTTGACAAGTGGTGGGAACACGATGTTTACTACGATTATGACGACGGCGAATGGCGTTGGGGCGCAACGGAAGACACAGCAAAAGAGGTTATAGAGTTCTATAAGAAGATGATTGCTGAAGGTCTTATGCCTGCAGATACAATCACACTCGACAACACAAAGTGGGAAGAGTACATACTCACAGGCCGTGGCTTTATCCTTCCGCATCTCCAGCTCCGCATCGACTACTTCAACAGCCGCGCACAGGCAACCAACCCCGAATATAAGATCACAGCTATGAAGCCCCCTGTTGCAAACGAAGAGAAGGGTGCTCCCATGGTAGACCGCGGCGACCTTGAAATGATTGGTTACGCTATCGGTCAGACTGACAGCGAAGAGAGCATTGCAAACTCCGCAAAGTTCATCGACTGGCTCTACACCGATGAAGCAGTTGAGCTTGTTTCATGGGGTAAGGAAGGCGAGACCTTTGAATGGGTTAATAAAGAAGAAGGTCAGAGAAGATATATCACAAACGAGAACAATGACCAGGCAAATACAATGTATGGCTTCCAGCTCTACGGAACATTTGCACGTCTTGATCCCACAGCTGCACAGGCACTTCAGTCCGAAACAACTCTTGAGTGTGAGGATATCGTAATTGAAGGAACACTTCCCTATCACAACCCGGCAATGTGGGTAGCATTCAACGAAGATGAGCAGGTAATCATCGACGAAAAGCTCCAGGCTATCCAGAATTACACGAAGGAAATGATGACAAAGTTCCTCCTCGGTCAGGAGTCTATGTCAAAGTATGATGAATTTGTAGAGACACTCAAGTCTATGGGTGTTCAGGATGTCCTCGATGTTTACGAAGCAGCATATGAGCGCGTACAGTAAAAATTAAAAATCAGTTTAAAATACCGAAGGTTAATTTATTGACCTTCGGTATTTTATGTGTTATACTTTACAAAGTGTAAACTTTCGGAGGGAAAAGACATGAAAAAAATTATTGTATTCGCTCTTTTGCTTGTTATGGTGACAGCACTTGCCGGTTGTGGTGATGGGGCAAAAACAACGGAGGAAGTACAGACTGAAAAAGAGCTACAAGACAATCAAAAATCCATAGAAAAGGCTTCGGAAAAAACAGAGAATAAAAACGAAGCGGTTGTTGCACCATATTATGATGCGGATGCCGACAAATACGGCTATTGCCTTGATAACGGCGAAAAGGTAAGTGAAGCAATATTTGACAAGGCAGAGCCCTTTTCCGAAAACGGTTTTGCAAAGGTAAAGTTTGAAGAAAAATATGGTTTTATCAATAAGGATTGCAAGTTTGTGATTGAACCGCAGTTTGATGAAGCGGGAGATTTTGCATCAAATGGTATTGCCTGGGTGAGGGAAGGCGAAAAATACAGCTACATCAATAAGTCGGGCGAATATGTATTTGAAGCAAAATTTCACAATGCAGAAGACTTCTCTTCAAATGGCATTGCCGCAGTTTATAAAAACAGTAAATGGGGCTATATAAATGAATCCGGGGAATGTGTGATAGAGCCGCAGTTTGAAAACGCGGGAGACTTTTCTTCAAACGGTCTTGCTCCGGTCTATGAAGGCGGAAAATGGGGCTATATCAACATTGATGGCGAATATGTAATAGAGCCGAGTTTTGACAAAGCAGACTATTTTGCCGAAAACGGTCTTGCATCGGTAAAAATAGGAAGTATGTCGGAAGGCAAGTGGGGCTTTATCAATGAAGAGGGCGAATTTGTGATTGAGCCAAAATATGACTGGGCATATGCCTTCTCCGAAAACGGTCTTGCCCCCGTGCTGGAAGATGATAAGTGCGGCTATATAAATGAAGCCGGGGAATATGTGATAGAGCCGCAGTTTGACTCCGCAGCCGTATTCTCGGAAAACGGTCTTGCAGTAGTGAGAATGGGCGGTTGGGAAAACGGCGGTTACGGTTATATCAATGAAAGCGGAGAAGTTGTAATAGAACCGCAGTTCCCTGAGGCATATGACTTCAAAGACGGCTTTGCTGAAGTTGGAGTGGGCGGCAAGTACCACTTCATCAACGAAAAAGGCGAATTTGTAACTCCCAATTAAAACAGATACATTTACAACCCTCCCAATTCGGGAGGGTTGTTTTGCCCGATTTGTCACGATATCGCCTCGAAATCGGTTGCAAAGGAAGAAGTTTTATTGTAAAATATATATAACAGATGTTTATACTCAAAAATAATTTTTGGAGGTAGAAATATGAGGAGAATATTATCATTTATTCTTGCACTCACCCTTGTGATAGGATTTCTTCCGGCAGTTTCCCTTGTTCAGGAAGCTGCTGCAGCAGATACGGTTAAAAATCCGATATTCCTTTTCACAAATACTGCGTGGAGTGGTGCAACGGGGCAATATAATCCCGCTACCGGGACAAATGCCCTTGACAGAACAATGTCCACGGGAGACTACAAATACGCAGGGCACATAGGTCTCGATGCCTTCCCGTTGCTTGACGGCGTTTATGCATGGAATGATGAAGAGGCGGAGTTTGGAAAATCTGCCATATTCTTCAAGGCAACCATTGACGAGATTGGCTTTTACGATGTAGTCGTAAACTATCTCCGTTATGCCTATTGCGGAAGAATGGGTGTGTACCTCGTTCCCGTAAGCTATGCCGACACAAAGTGGAATGTGGCAAGCCTCACGGAGATTTCCGATATCATTGCAGATGAGAAAACAATAACTCTCGTTGAGAATCTTGATACCCACACCTCTGCAGGAAGCGACACTCAGGCTTTGGTGGAGAGCGTTGAGATTACCGAAAATCAGTATTATATCATGATTACCGTAGATAAGTCCGACTATCCCACAACCTCCCCGGACAGATACTACAGTATTGTAAAGAGCCTTGAATTTACTCAGAAGAGAATGCCCACCGGCAATGAGCAGTATGTAACATATAACTTCACAAGCACGGGAAGACCCGATGTTGGAACTCACGGAGTAGTTCTTGAGGATAAAAACGGTGTCTGGAACGCAGGCTATAAGGAATATCCCGAGAATCCCACAAACCCCGGTCAGATGTGGGCATATAACGGCTCGGGTCTTACATATGCAGTTTCAAAATCTTATTTTGCAAATCTTGCAAGATACCTTTCCACAAATAAGTATTATGACGATGAATGGGTAGCCTTCAGAATAAAGGTTCCTGCAAAGGGAAAATATTTCCTCGAATCGGGAACAGCTTATAAGTATAAAAACTCAACCTCGAACCTTTGTATGTACCTTGTTCCTATGGACGATGCTTTACGTGCAAAGTTTACCGAGGGAAATACCGCCATTTACGGTACAACCTCCGATGCAAAGGGCACAGGCTATTATTGGAGAGCAGGTCACGTTGGTTTCTCCGCTCTCGGCATTTCCGATGATTATCTTATCGGTGCGTCAAACCTCTTAAAAACAGGCGATAATTTCGATGATCCGCTGACACTTACCGATACAAACGAGATGGTGCTTTCGGCAAATAAGGAATATCTCCTTGTCTTACGTTCAAAAACGGCAGGTGTTCCCTCCGTCACAAGCCTTACCTTTGCCTATGAAGAAATCATTCCTGTCCTCACGGATATTGAGGCAACCTTCGGCGAGAATAACAAGGTTCTCATAGGAAGTAAGCTCGCACCTTCCGTCAAGTGGTTTGAAGAGGCTGAGGAAATTGACGGAAGTGAGGGTACTGTTACATTTGAAGTAGCCGAGGACAGCAATAATATCGCTTTGGAAAACGATAACGGCGATATCTTTGTAAAGGGCGAGGGTGAGGTCACTCTCAAAGTTTCCGCAACTCTCCGCGGCGTTACAAAAGAAAAAGAAGTCACCGTAACGGTAGAAAAGGATAATTCCTATTCAGGCGAAAGTCAGGAATACAAGTTCTACTACGGCGCATACAGCGACACTCCGGCAATCGGCTTTGGTGCTCCCTCCGAGTATCCAATAACGGAGGAGTATTTTAATGAGAATAACAAGGCAGGGGACTATAGCGCAGAGCGTCCCTGGGCACTTATTGCGGCACAGGCAACAAGACCCAACGGTGGCGGTCAGCTTTTCCCCCAGAACGCACAGTATCTTGACCTTTCGGGATATACAAATGAGTGGGCAGCCTTTAAGGTAAAGGTTCCGAAGGCAGGAAAATATGCAGTTGACGTTTCAGGTTATACATATAAAAACGGCGGACGTGCCGAGATTTATATGACTCCCTACAGCGAGGATATGACCTTTGCAAATATCGTGGAGAATATCGACACTTACGCATCAAAGGATAACTTCGTTGTTGAAGCTGATTTCAACGGAACTGCGGATGCTCCCGTAAATCAGTCTGCAATCGGTATGTTCTATGCCTCCGAAGAGGTTGATTACAGTCAGGGTTACGGCGAATATCTTATGGTCATAAAGACCTGTAAGAGCAAGAAGAGCAGCGCATATGCAGTTCTTATCACCTCTATGTCACTTGTGGGCACATATGGCATTGAAAGTGCAGAGGTAAAGCTTTCCGATTCCCTCCTGGGCGTTGGCGAGAGCACAACCATAAAGGAAGTAATTGCAAGAAATGCAACAGGCGGAAGCTTTGACCTTTCGGATGCCTATGTTTCCCATAAGGTAGCGGAGGGAAGCGAAGATATCCTTGAAATATCAGAAGACGGCAAGACCTTTACCGCCATCGGCGAAGGAACGGGCGAGATTGAAACACTCATTCTCGTTGAAGGAAGCGTTGCGGAGGTAAAAAGCTCTGTTACCGTTGACAGCTCCCGTGCAGTAAAGAAGGTATTCCTCTATTGCCTCGATGTTGCCTCCGAGGGCAAGGATTTTGACTTCCTTGTAAGAGCAGAGCTTAATAACAGAAAGCTTGCAACCATCGGTGAAATTGTTGATTTCGTGATTGAGAGCGAATCGGAAGAAGGCGTTGTTGAAAAGTCTGCCGACGGAAAAACCCTTACCGCCGCAAAGGCAGGTACTGCAATCGTTTCCGCAAAGGTAGCTCTCCGTGGAAAGATTTTCACAACAGACTCCGTTGCAGTCACCGTTACTGCGGTGGATATGAACTACCCCTCAAACTTCACCATTGATTTCCGCAAGGGCGTATATTCGGGAGATACCTTCTCCTCCATTGACCAGATTCTCACCTATACCTCGGCAAGAAACTGGTATTTCCACGCATTTTCAGGTGCAAGCACATCAAATCCCACCGTCAACCTTGCAGCTCAGGGCGGAACATATGCTCTTGCGCTCTTTAACGGAGTTAAGAACACAAACTACCTTGCACTCCGTGTTATGTTCCCCAAGCCTGCAACCTACACCGTTGAAACCACGGGTCTTGTGAGAAACCGTGCGGCGAAGATGGAAATGTTTGTAATTCCTGCAACAAAGGAAAATGCAAATAATCTTCAGAGCCTTCTTGTCTCGGATAATGAATATCACTTCGGTACTGCTGAATTCTTCAATGAATCCGAAGCAACCGGGCAGGTCAGAAGCTTTGGCACAAATACCATAGAAAATGCAGGCGAATACTTTGTTGTATTCAGAACAATAAAGGGTCGTGCAGTAACGGAAGGCCACTCAAGCTACGGTGATGCCTGGTATCCTCTCTTCACAAAGTTTATCGATACCACCTCCGTTGCATCGGCTTCTCTTGAATCCTCAAGCGGAGACAATAAGCTTTCCATAAACGAAACCCTCACACTCTCCCCGAAGCTCTATAAGGGCACGGGCGATGAGCTCACATTCAATCCCGATGAGCTTGAAGCCATCCTTTTTGAGTCAAAGGATGAAAGTGTTGCAACAGTATCCGAAGATGGCGTTGTAACAGGCGTTTCCGACGGCAAAACAAAGATTTCGGCAACCATGGTATATGCCGGAGTAAAGCTCAATTCGGAATTTGAGGTTGAAGTACGTGACACCTCGGATATCGACACAACTCTCGGCATAGCAGCAGACTATAACAGCTCCATCTATGCCTATGCAACAACAAAGATTGAGCTTTCTGTTGCAATGCAAAGCGGAAAGTGGGCAAAGATTCCCTCCGACTATGTCACCTGGAACGTTACAAGCGGAAGTGAGTTCGCAGAAGTTTCCGCCGACGGTACAGTAACAGGTAAAAAGGTTGGAAGCATCGTAATCGAGCCTCAGATAGACCCGTCATATAAGCCGGGAATCGAAAGCATTGTGATTTCACCCATCACCGTTGAGGTAACTTGGGATGCAACGGTAAATCCGCAGATTTATTCCGTGAAAGACCGTGAAAACGCAATAAAGAATACAGGCCGCTATGACTGGGCGAAGGCTGATACAAACTCAAAGATTGCAAAGGCAGATAAGTATATTGACCACGTTGACAAGATCTATGATATGGTAGTCCCCGAAGGACTTCCGCGTTGGTATCACGTCGGTCACACTTATGACCCCATGAAGTTCTTCTGCCGCTATTGCGGATGCAATATCGGTCTTGAATACGGCTCTTACGGCTGGAAGCTCAACCCCCTCCAGGATCCCTGGAAGGTTATATGCCCCGACTGTAAGAGAAAGTTCCCCAGTAACGACTTCGGTTCATTCTATAAGCTCGGAATAAGAGAAGACGGCCTCTTCTCCTATGACCTTGCTTTGCAGAAGCACCATGAGATGTTCGTATGTGAAGATGTAAAGAACGGCGGCGAATGTACCTGTAATCCGGGATTCCCGGGTCTTCCCACGGCAGTTCCCGTAACAAGTGCAAATCAGGCAGAGTATAACGCACAATGGGATGCATTTTGGAATGCAAGAATGACCAAGGAATGGAAGGAATATTATGGCTACGGCGTAGAGGGAAGCTATCTTGCAAATAACCTCTATAAGGAAATGGACGAAAAGCTCGGCGTAGTGGGCTGGGGCGTTGACGATGGATTTGGCTATATGCAGGAATTCGTTTCCGATCCGACACTTCCGGGATATCACGCAAGCTACGTTGAAAAGGATGGCTATGCACGTTATACCGATAGTATCGGCGGACCTGTTATGCACACATATATTGCATACTACATCCACGAAGGTGTTTGGTACGGCGCAGGCTCAACTCCCATTGTCTCCGATGCGTTGAAGGCATTCCGTGATGCCTTTGTATACACGGGTGAGGCAAAATACGGTCGTGCAGGTGCAATAATCCTCGATAAAATAGCAGACGTTTATCCCACCTTCGACTGGTATCGCTGGAGTCGCTGGAGAGGTGACTCATATCGCGGTAACATCGCAGACCCGGTATGGTCAACAGGTCTTGCCGCAAACTATGCAAGTGCTTATGATGCATTCCTCCCCATCTATAACGACCCCTATGTTACAAACTACCTCTCAAAGCGCGGCGCAAAATATGAGGCAAACCCCGACGGAACACTTAAGCGTGACCAAAACGGTGATCTCATCCCGCAAAACCTCAAAGACAGCCCCGGTGCACTCAGAAAGAACGCTGAGGACAACATCCTCATCCACATCTTTGAGGATACAAAGCGAGGAGATATTTGGGGTAACTTCGGTATGCACCAGTATTCTGTTGCAACTGCCGCAGTTGCACTGAACAGACTTCCCGAAACAAAGGAAATGCTCGACTGGATGATGCGTGACGGCTCAGGCTATAATACCGGCGTTGAGAGAACACCCATCAAGGGCGGATATGTTCTCACACAGCTTATCAATCAGGTTGACCGTGACGGTCACGGAACTGAAAACGCTCCGGGATATAACAACGGCTGGATAAATAACTTGAACAGCGTTGCAGAGCTTCTCGCAGGCTATGAGCTTTATCCCGAGGCTGACCTTTATAACAACCCGAAGTTTGTAAAGATGTTCCTTGCACAGGCACGACTCACCCTCGGCGGCTACTATGCTCCCCAGACAGGTGACTCCGGTGCAGTTGCATCAACGGGAATTGTTTTCGGCTTCCAGCCTTCAATTTCACTTTATCAATATACAAAAGACCGCGAGCTTGCCCGAGTTATCTATATGGCAAAGGATGCAAAGGGTCAGGAAATAAGAGGATATATCTTCGATGATGAGCCTGAAATTCTCAAGGAGATTGAGAAAATCGTTGAAGAGGACGGAAAATACGCTTTAGGTAGCGATATGCAGACAGGCTATGGCTTTGCAGCCCTCCGTGCAGGTGCACATCACGAATCCGCAAGCGCACTCACCGAAACCAACACAATCCGCGATATGGCAATCTACTTCGGTGCAGGCGGCGGCCACGGTCACCTTGACGGACTTAACCTCTTTATGTCGGCATTCGGCTTAAACGTTGCTCCCGAGCTTGGTTATCCCGAGCAGACAGGTAGCCAGCCCAACCGTTATGAGTGGGTACACACAACTCTTTCCCACAACACCGTTGTGGTTGACGAAAAAGAGCAGACAGGCTCTCAGCAGACAGGCACACCTTACCACTTTGACGATGCAGGTCGTGTAAAGGTAATGGAAGCAGGTATGGACGTATACTCACAGACCGAGGACTATCGCCGTGCAGTATTTATGATTGAGGTTGATGATGAAAACTCCTATGGCGTTGACTTCTTCCACATCCTCGGCGGAAGCGACCACCTCTATTCCTTCCACAGCCAGTCCGACGAGCTTTCGGCAGTATCGGGTCTTTCCGATGTTGAAGAAACTCCCATGTATGAGGACGATAAGGGTAACCTCTATGGCGTATACGCAGGTGCGGATGTAAAATACGGCCCCGACCCCGGCGGTCTCAACACTCCGAAATACGTCCGAGGCTCTACATGGCTTAAGAATGTGCGTACCTACAACTCTATTGATAAGGACTTCTCCGTTGAGTTCAACGTGAAGGACTGGAGAAAGGTAATGAAGGAGAATCGTGACATCCGCCTCCGCCTTACAATGTTAAGCGATGAGCCCATGAAGGAAGTAACCTTTGCAAGAGCAGTTCCGCCCCAGACAGTATCCAATAAGGGCATCGGCGAGCTTGAATATCTTTTAGTCCGCAACGAGGGTGATAATCTCGATACAACCTTCACAACAGTCCTTGAGCCTTATGATGCAAACAACAAGTACATCGAAAAGATTGAAAAGGTCTCAATGGTAAGAGACGAAAACGCAAAGCCGGGTCTCCGTGACGGCTTCGGCGCAGTTAAGGTAACTCTCAAGGACGGAAAGCGTTTTGACTATGTAATCTATTCCAACAACAACGAAGTAGACTATGTGATAGACGACAAAATCGCATTCCGCGGCTTTGCAGGCGTTATGTCCTTTGAAAATATCGATGGCGTTGAAAAGGTCGTTTATACCTACTTAAACGACGGTGAAGTCTTAAGGCTTCTCTCCGACACGGAAGCTGCGGAAGAAATTGCCGCATACACAGGAGTCGTTAAGAGCTTCACCCGTGACTTTGCCTTTGAAAATGAGATTGTATATACTCCCTCCCAGGGCGAAAACGTTGACGTTGAAGCACTTGCAGGAAAGTATGTATACGTTGAAAACGGAAATGCAGAAAACGGCGCATACAAGATTTACGGTGCAAAGAAAGACGGCGACGATATCGTTTTAGACCTTGACGACGTAACACTTATAAACAGCTTCGCCGATAATTCCGATATGAGCCTCGGTTATGTATATAACGTAGCAGAAGGCGACTCCCTCCGAATCCCACTTAACGCAACAGAAGATGCATCCCCGGTATTTGAGGATGTTCACGATGTGACGGCAACGGTAGGAGGCACCGTGAGAATTCCCATAAGCGTAATGAGCCCCG
This sequence comes from Oscillospiraceae bacterium, assembly GCA_017435965.1. GTDB lineage: Bacteria > Bacillota > Clostridia > Oscillospirales > JAAYXM01 > SIG480. The sequence continues at coordinate 831 of JAFSEA010000052.1, read as the reverse complement.
TTGATAAGGACATAACTCTTATCGGCACAAGCCTTCCCCGTGGTATGGCAATTGATGCAGAAAACGGAATTCTTACCTGGACACCCACAGATTCACAGATAGGAAAGAACCACGTTGCAATCACAGCCGATGACGGCACAATGAACACAACAGTTCACTTCACCGTAAATGTTTACGGTAAGACAACCGGTGGAAGCACACCTACAACTCCCACAACACCTTCCACACCCGACAGCGGAAGCACAGGCGGTACAACAGGTGGAACAACCGGCGGTGGCACAAGCGGCGGAACTACAGGCGGCGGAACTACAGGCGGCGGAACTACAGGCGGCGGTACAAGTGGAGGAACATCGGGCGGTACAACCGGTGGCACAACAGCTCCCGAAACCCCCGATGAAAATGTCCGCTTCACCGACCTCGCCTCCCACGCCTGGGCGGCTGATGCAATCAATTCTCTTGCCGATAAGGGAATCATAAAGGGCACAAGCGAAACCACATATTCACCGGCAAATAATATAACAAGAGCAGACTTTGCAATTCTCCTTGTGAGAGCATTTGAGAAGGAAAGCGACAACACCGAAAACTTCGCAGACGTAAGTGAGTCCGATTACTTCGCACGTGAACTTGCGGTCGCCCGAAACACAGGACTCGTCGGCGGCATAGGCGCGAACTTGTTCGCTCCACGTGATAATATCAAGCGTTGCGATATGATGCTTATGGTATATCGAGTCCTCAAGGACAAATTTGTAGGGGCGGATATCATCCGCCCGGAATACGAAGATTTCGACTCCGTCCCCGACTACGCAAAAGAAGCAGTATCAGCCCTCATAG
>JAFSEA010000051.1 GCA_017435965.1 Oscillospiraceae bacterium | reverse complement strand
CGGACAGGCTTCCAAGGCTTCCAACATCGGTCAGGTTGCACAGTTCGCTGCAGCAGGTAAGGCTATCGCAAAGAAGAACCTTGCTGAAATCGCAATGTCCTACGGTTATGTTTACGTTGCACAGGTTGCTATGGGTGCTGATATGAACCAGACACTCAAGGCTCTTGCAGAAGCTGAAGCATATCCGGGTCCGTCCCTCATTATCGGCTACGCTCCTTGCGAAATGCACGGTATCAAGGGCGGCATGGTCAACTGCCAGGATGAAATGAAGAAGGCTGTTAACGCAGGCTACTGGCAGATGTTCCGTTACAATCCTGCACTTGAAGCAGACAAGGCATTCACTCTCGACTCCAAGGAGCCGACAGGAAGCTATGTTGACTTCATCAAGAGCGAAACACGTTATGCACGTCTTGCACAGCAGTTCCCCGAAAGAGCAGAAGAGCTCTTTGCAAAGGCAGAAGCTGCTGCAAAGGCTAAGTATGACAAGTACGCAAAGCGCGCAGGTAAGTAATCTGACTGCTTAAATAGCTCAAAACTCCTTGCGGAAATTCCGCAAGGAGTTTTTTCGTTGTGTTGTGAGAATTGGTGTGATATAATTATTACATGATATATCGAGGTGAGATTTTATGAAAGACAAAGTTTGTATTATAACAGGAGCAAGTGGTGGGATTGGCTCGGCGATTGCGGAGGCGCTTTTTGATGCCGGATTTAGGCTCGTTCTTATGGGACGTGACGAGAAAAAACTCCAAAAAGTTGCAAACGGAAGAGATTGCCTAATTCTTCCCGGGTCTCTTAATTCCGACGGTTATATAAATTTTGCTGTTGAGCAAACCGTCAAAACTTTCGGCGGCATTGATATTTTGATAAACAACGCAGGCGTTGCACAATCAAAGCCCTTTGAAGAGATTTCACCGGATGAATACGATGAGATAATGCATATCAACGCAAGAGCACCGTTTTTCTTGTGTCAGAAGGCACTTCCCCATCTTCAAAAGTCCTCTTGCGGAACCATTATCAACATCGCATCAGTTGTGGCGCACAAGGGTTATGCACTGCAGAGCGCATACGCCGCATCAAAGCACGCACTTCTCGGATTTTCCAAATCACTTGCAAAGGAATATGCAGAAAAAGGTGTGAGAGTTCACGTTATAAGTCCCGGTGCTGTTTTTACCGATATGGTCAAAATCTCGCGCCCCGACCTGACAGGCGAAGGAATGCTTATGCCCTCGGATATTGCCGAGACTGTTATGTATCTTATAAAAATGCGAAACACGGCATCCGTTGCAGACGAAATTGAGCTTCACCGCGAAACAAAAGAGCCGTTTATGTGATAAATACGAAAGGAACCCTTACTATGGAAAAAAATTTCGGTTGCCGCAATTGGCGCGATTATATCCCTGTCCCCGTTTATGAGGAAAACACAGGCTATCTTGATTTATATAACAAAGCTTGGGAGCTTGCTTTCCTGCATATAAAGAATGTTCCCGGTATGCCGCAGAATCCTTATATGGACGAGGCTTTCTGCGATACTCAGGTCTGGATATGGGATTCCTGCTTTATGTCGCTTTTCACAAAGTATGCAAGGGATGCTTTTCCCGGCGTTGAAACCCTTAATAATTTCTATGAGGTTTTATATAACGGCAAACGTCTCCCAAAAATTATTCCGACAGAAAAAGAGCCTGAATTTACTGGTGCAATTCCGGGCGAGCCTTATGAAATAAAGATTCATATAGCGGATAATCCCCCGCTTTTTGCCTGGGCGGAATATGAAAATGCACTTATATCAGGCGATGTTGAGTATATCAAAGAGCTGTTGTACGAAAAGAAATTCTTACAGAAGCATTATGAGTGGATTGAAAATCTTCGTGAGTCCGTTACTCCCGAAGGCGTTATGCATCCCACCTGTCTTATCGCCGAAAAGGGCGGCTATCGCTGGGAAGGCGGACGCTCCGGAATGGACAATACCCCTCGTGGAAGAATTGGAGAACACGCATTTGAGCCTCGTCCCAATAATCCCGATATGCTGTGGCTCGATGCCATATGTCAGCAGGCACTCTCTGCAAATATGATTTCAAAGCTTTTCAAAATCCTTGATGATGAAACGGAAGTCTCAAAATGGGAATCACGTTTTTATGAGAAGAAAGAAATTATAAACCGTCTGTATTTTGATGCGGAGGATAATTTCTACTACGATATCGACATAAATACCCACAATTTTTATAAAGTTATAACTCCCGCTTCTTTCTGGACATTAACCTCATCTGTCGCATCAAAAGAGCAGGCAAAAGCCCTTGCAAGCCACCTTTCAAATCCGGAAACGCTGGGTGGTATCGTTCCTTTTGTCTCACTTTCAAGAAGCGATGCCGATTTTAACGAAAACGGCGAATACTGGCGTGGCTCCGTATGGCTTCCCACAGCCTATGCATCACTTCGCGGACTTGCAAACTACGGTCTTTTTGACGATGCCCGAAAGGCTTCAAAAAAGCTTCTCGAGCATATGTATAAGACCTACACGGATTTTTCTCCCCATACAATATGGGAGTGTTATTCTCCCATAAAACCTGAGCCTGCACTCAACGAATACAGAGCAAATGAGTACGTCCGCCGTGATTTCTGCGGCTGGTCGGCACTTGGTCCTATTTCTGTTTATATTGAGTTTGTTCTCGGCTTTCACAGAATTGATGCCTTTACAAAGACCATAGAGTGGGCAAAACCCAAAAGCTTCAAGGGTAAAATCGGGATAAAAAATCTCCGCTTTGGTGATATTATCACAGACATTGAAGCGAAAGAGGACAAATGCAAGGTAAAATCAAATGCAAAATATGTTCTCAAAATCAATGGTGAAGATTATACCATTCTCCCCGGTGACAATGAATTTAATCTGATATAGCTAAAACTCCTGCAACGCATTGCAGGAGTTTTTTCTTTTAATTAAAATCAAATGAAATTACATAAACGGTTTCACTTTCGCCCCAGGTGCTTTCGGGAATGAGAGAAAGCTTATCAAATTTCTTGTCTGTCTTTATGTGATAGGCTCGCTTTTTGTTATCCGAAACCGAGAGAATCTCTGTCTTCACACCATCCAGTTCTCCGATAACCTTGAAATCACGGCAGAGAGTTTTCGGCATATGCATAATCGGCACATCAAGACGCACATTTGCACGTGTTATGTGCTTGCTTTCTACTCTTCCTCCCGGCAGCGTTTTGCGGTTGATGTCGCTGTCAAATACAATATGAATCTCCGATACATTCCTTGCATCGAAGCTGTATGTGACCGCCTCTCCTGCTTTAACGTAGGGATATCCGTCAGCCTCATCGGAAGAGTAGATTCTGTGGGCACGATCTTCCCCATTTCTTATATATTCGCTCTCAACACTCAAGATCGCCTCTTTGCACGCTTCTGAAATCGCACGTTTCTTTGAAGGGAGGAAACAGTCTTCATCAAGGAGAAGCTTCTGCAGCTCATTTATATAATTAAGATACACATCCTGAGGTGTGCAATCCCTTTTCACCGCAATTGATGCCGCCTTGCCAACAGCCTCTCCAAGCAAGGTGCAGGTTGCCATAACACGCAGGCTGCTCATCGCAAAGTGAGTCATACTTATATTACGGCCTGCAAAGAAAAGATTATCAATGTTCTTTGAATACAAAACACGATATGGAATTGAATAGGGTGCAGGAGTTTGAATGTCGGTATTCGGCACACCTTTATGATAGAATCCGCCGGGATAGTGGTCATCAAGAGGCCATCCGCCGAAAGCTATTTCATCTTCAAAAACACGTCCGTCGGAAATATCACGCTGGGTCATCATATATTCGCCGCAATATCTTCTTGATTCACGCTTTCCCGGAAGAAAGCCGAGAAAATCAAGCTCCCAGTTGTGGCTTTCAAACTCACCGGAATTCTTCACATAATCCCATGCTCCCGTGGCAAGACCGAGAAGGTCATCACGGATTTCCTCCGTATCTCCGATTGAATCACGGTCACCGCCAAGCTCAAGATACCAGAAGTTTTCATTCTCTGTGTATATGTCGGGGTTTCTGTTTTCAAAATCCTGTCGGGTAAGCTTTTTTGCATATTCGGGAGGAATATATTTCACCTCACGGGTTGTTTCTCTTCCCTGAATGAGACAGGACATACCCATAGTCATTTTATCGGGAGTCTCTACTGTTGTATCTTCGCCAAATTCCGAAGCCGCCTCACGTCCAAGGCGGAATTCTGCCCCCGTAAGCGGTGCAAGGATGCTGTCACCGGAGCTATCGCAGAAGAACTTTGCAGAAACCTCAATAAATCGCTGAGTTGTCATCTGATATCCCGTTACGGAAACAATTCTTTTGTCGCGACCAAAAGGAAAATCTCCCGTTTCCGTTTTTGCATCCATACAGGTACAGTTTAGAAGAAGGGTTATATTCTTCTCCTTCTTCACAAAGTCATATAAAATCGTATCCCAGATATGATAGTTCTTTGTGGGGTTGCGATACAGGCTTTCAAGATATATTTCCTCAAGAATTCCCGTCTCCCTGTTATCCTCCCCTCTTGCGTGACTTATCCACATACGGATTTCAGAGGAGGCATTTCCGCCAAGCACCGGTCTTTCGTGCATAAGAACAACAGACAATCCCTCTCGTGCCGCAGAAACTGCAGCCGCTATTCCAGACATCCCTCCGCCAACAACGCAGAGGTCACATTCAAGCTTTTTTCTATCAAGCATTTCTCTCACCTCTTGACTTATTCTGATTATAATTGTATTATATTTTTAGCGAAATTTCTCATACTTTCGTGCACGAAAATATGAAAATTATGCAAAGGTGGGATATGCTTTGGATATAGAAAGTATCATTTCATATATTGAATATTTAAAAAAGGAATGTCACCTTTCTGTTTCAGTTCATTTCTCGGGTGATGCATTTTCTTCTCTTCCGAATGAGCTTTGTGAAACTCTGCTTCCCTATAATTCCCACAACAATCTCTATTGCTTGGCGATAAAAAAAGAAAGCCACGAAAGTTGCATTTTCTCTCAAAAGGCACTTCGTGAAACTCTGCTTCCGGAAACTCCTGTCTGCCGCACCTGCTTTGCAGGTGTTTCCGAATACATATTCCCTGTATTTCGTGAGGATTTGGCTATCGGTTTTATTGCCGTAAGCGGATACCTTTCGGAAACCTCACGGGATGATATGAAGATGTATCTTAAAGACGAGCAAATACCCAAAAAGCTTTGTGACACACTCATTCTGCCCCTTGCACTTATGCTTGAAAAGCTCTTTCTTGAGCATGCAAAGAGAGATGCGGACGAATACACCAAAATCCTTCATTTTCTCAATGAATACCACACAAATATCTCTGTTTCGCAAATCGCGGAATATTTCGGAAGAAGCGTTTCACATATAAGCCATATGTTCAAATCAAAAAGCGGTATGTCGGTTTCTGAATACTGCAACAAGCTACGGCTTCGTGACGCCGAAAAACTTCTCCGCAAAACAGCTCTTTCTGTTACCGAAATAGCTCTTGATGTCGGTTTTAACGACACAAGCTATTTCATACGGCTTTTCAAAGAAACCTTCAAAACATCACCTCTGAAGTATCGAAAAGCACATCAAAAAGGGGGTTGATATTTTACCACCAAATTCGCTTTACGTCAAGGTTTTTAATCAAAATTTTCTCAAAAATATTTTCAAGAAATCTATTTACAAAATATATTTTATATGGTATCATACTCAAACAATTAAAACTTCATAATGATTTGCGAGGTGTTTTTATGAACATTCTCAAGAAACTTTATTCTCCTGAACACATCATCCCCGAAGGCGAACGGCTTGGCGAATTACCGTCAGCGCAGTCCGCTTGCAGGGATGTTTTTAAAATGGCGTGGCCCGCAATTTTAGAGGCAATTATGCTTCATCTCTGCGGAATGGTCGATACAATGATGGTGGGTGTTGTGGGCACAAAGGCAATATCCGCAATCGGAACATCTGCCCCGGTGAGAACTCTTATTATCGCCTTCTATTCCGCCCTTAGCATCGCAAACTCAGCTGTCGTTGCACGGCGAGTCGGTGAAGGAAGCAAAGAAGAAGCCGACGAAACCATGAGACAGTCTTTGGTCTATTCTCTTATAATTTCGCTTCTCGTATGTGTCCCCGGATATATTTTCACTCCACAGCTCATGAAGCTTTGCGGAACTCCCGATGTCCTTATGAACGATTCGATCGCATATGTTCGTATATGGCTTCTTGGCGTTCCCATATGGGGACTCTCTGTTCCTATGCTTTCTGCTCTCCGAGCTGCAGGAAGGCCTCATCTTGCCGTAATTTCAACCATTATAGCAAATCTTGTGAACGTTCTCTTCAACTACTTTCTCATCGGCGGAAACTGCGGATTTCCTGCTCTCGGAGTCCGTGGTGCTGCGGCGGCAACTATGTCCTGCTATGTTGTTCAAACGGCAATTTGTTTTTGGATCTGTCTTCGCAAAGACAGCGTAATCAATCTCAATTTGCGAAAAAAATTCAGATTTGACCCCGGCATCTTCTTTTCTTTGAAGGTTATCTTCCCTGCCCAGCTTCTGAGTGGCTTCGTAGGATTCATCGCAAGCACAATTCAGACCCGAATAATAAACTCAATAGGCGATGCTGATTCTTTTGCCGCATATCAGATTATTATGACTCTTTATGGAATATTTGTTTCCATCGCAGGTGGCTTTGCAGGCGCTTCGGGAACGCTTGTCGGTCAGAGTCTCGGACGAAAACGCTCCGATATTTCCCGTATATATGTGAGATTATGTATCGTCCTTGCCCTTCTTTTCTCTGTAATCTTTATTGTGTTCTTCACGGTCTTTGATGAGTTCGTCATCGGGCTCTATGTTCCCGACAGAGTGGCAGGTGCCACCACTTTTACCGCCGCAATAATTATGCTTCGCATACTTGTAATAAGCAATCCCATAAACGTGCTTCATCAGGTTTACTGGGGAACTCTTCAAGGCGCAGGCGATTCAAAGTTCCTTTCTTTCCAGACTTTCTTCTCACTTGTGTGCAGAACAACTCTTTTCTATGTTTTCTGCAGCATACCTTCAATCGGAATTGTAGGCACACTTCTTGCCATCGTTGCCGACGATACAATACGAGTCACTATGTCACACATTCGATATAAAAAAGGAATTTGGATGTACATACGATTATAAAATATGAAAGCAAGTGACTGAAAACTCTCGGCACTTGCTTTTTTCGACATTTTTCTTTATAATGATTGTAGTACACTCTAAAGAGGTATTTATATGAAGAAATATGTTCTATATAATCGTTCTGCCGGACAGAATACGGGAAATGTCGGAATCAAAAACTTAAATTCATTTTACCCTTCTTATGAACTTATTTTTATTGACGTTACAACCATAAGTGACTTTAATGAATTTTTTTCTTCCGTTGAACCTAATGCTGATGTTATAATCTGTGGCGGCGACGGTACGCTCAACCATTTTGTCAATGATATTGACGGTATAGAGATAAAAAACAATATATACTTTTATGCTACCGGTAGCGGAAACGACTTTCTTCACGACCTTGGAAAAGATAAAGGTTCTGAACCCTTTCTTATAAACCATTATATTGATAAATTCCCGTGTGTATATATTGACGGCACAAAGCGTAAGTTCATAAATGGTACAGGATATGGTCTTGACGGCTTTGTCTGCGAAATGGGAAATAAAAAAAGAGAAAAGACAAAGAAAAAAATCAATTACACTCTTCTCGCTCTTAAAGCTCTTTTCTATGCATACAAGCCAAGAAATGCAACGGTTATTATTGACGGAGTTGAAAAGCATTTTGAAAAAGCATGGCTCACCCCTACAATGAAAGGCAAATTTTTCGGTGGCGGTATGAAAATTGCTCCCATAAGAGACAGAAACGATGATGACCTCTCAGTAATTGTTGTTCACTCCTGTCCGAGACTTCGTCTTCTCACCATATTCCCCACAATATATGGCGGCACTCACATAAAATATAAGAAGTACGTTGAAATCTTCTCCGCAAAAGAGGTTACAATAACTTACGATAAACCTTGTGCAATGCAGATAGACGGTGAAACTGTGGTAAATGTGAAATCCTATACCGCAATAACTTCTGAAAAGATACAGAAAAAAGTCAAAATATAAAAAGAGGTGCAATTATATGCAATATTTTACAACCTTTCTTGAAGGAATAGTCACTTTTATTTCCCCCTGCATACTTCCTATGCTTCCTATTTATGTTTCTTATTTTGCCGGAGG
>JAFSEA010000050.1 GCA_017435965.1 Oscillospiraceae bacterium | reverse complement strand
TGCTCAGCAGACACAATGCCAAAAAAATATCAATAGACAGAAAAAAGACCAAATCCCCCGAGGATATGCCCCAGATGCACGCCCACGAAAACCACGAGATATATTTTCTTCTTTCCGGTGCACGTCGCTATTTTATAAAAGATACGATTTACGATGTTTCGGCAAATGATATTATTGTTATACCAAAGAACGAACTGCACCGTACCGTTACATACAACGAATCGGGCTATGACCGCTATGTTGTATACTTCCCCGATATGCTCACAGATGCCGTGCGTATTTCTGCCGGAAACGATAACTTTGAAAATTTTCTCGGTTGCGGATGTATTCAGCTTTCTCGCCCCCACGCCGAAAAGTTCAAAGAGTTGCTTGGAGAGATGGAATATGAAAGCGGACTTTCTGACCGTTACACACCTCTTATGCTTTCAAACAAACTCAACGAGCTGATTGTCTACGCAATGAGATACGGTTCACCGAAAGAAATTTCACCCGACAAAAACGCCGAGCGAATCCAGACCGTGGCACATTTCGTAACAGAAAACTTTGCATCTCCCATAACGCTCCACGATGCCGCCCGGATGGCATATCTCGAAGAAGCCTATTTCTGCAAGCAATTCAAGAAACTGACCGGTTTCGGATTTGTTGAGTACCTCACACAGGTAAGAGTCAAAGCCGCCGCATCACTTCTTTCCGACAGCGATATTCCCATAAGCAAAATCGCCGAAAAATGCGGCTTTACAAGCGGAAATTATTTCGGAGACGTTTTCAAGCGTTTTTATGGAATTTCCCCGAGAGAATACAGAAAAAACACAAAAATGTAAAAGAACTGCAGCAACAATATGTTTGCTACAGCTCCAGACTGTCAAAAAAGTCCGGCGAAAGCCGGTCTTTTCTGCTTTGTCTTTTGACAAAACAAACGAAAGATGATGTAAAGCAAACACACCTTACATCACCTTTTTGTTTTACTTATCAATTTTTAAAAGCTTTAAAACGATACCCGAATTTCGGGTCACGCATAATTGCATTCCGTCCGCTTCCCGATGACAAATCTCCCGGGATATTTTTTTGCAATTTCGCAACAATCCATATTTGTGTTGTTATGAAAAGCACATTCGGGATTTATACCCGGCAAAAGCACACCGAGCTCAATTCCCATACGGTCATATATGTCGCAAAGTTCATCGGGAGTGGCAAATCTTGCACCGTTAAAGCGTGGCATGTCATCTTTCCACGATGTGGTATGCACATGAATGTCAATTTTCCTGACAAGCATCTTTTTTCTCCTTGATAAAAACTATAGCCATTTATCTAAAAAATCATAAGCTTCCTCCAGAGCCCAAAGAGGTGGTCTGTGCCCCGTTGCGTGATTGATAAACTTCAAGTGTTCGTCATCCGCATACCCGGAGGCTTTGCGCATCATATCCCAACTTGTTTCATCATCATATTGACCTGCAATAAGACAAAACGGTTTAGGGGCCGCAATGCCGAGAAGCCCGGAGTGATCCATTCCATTTTCGATAAACACTTCTACTTTGTCACCCCAGTACCAGATATCATCCCAATTGGTTTGATTCCAGCCTATTCCAAAATCACTTGCGACCATAACCTTTACTCTTTCGTCAAGACAGCCTGTGTAAAAAGCCATTTTTCCACCCAGAGAGTGTCCTGCAATGCCTATTCTTGAAGTCTCGACTCTGTAGTCAGAAGCTACAGCATCAATGAGAAGTTTTGTGTCCGAAACAAGCTTTCCCATACCACTCCAACCGGGGTTATCCTTCCTGAGATATGTTCCTGCTTCACGCCAAAGTTCGCCTGAGTTTCTTTCGTGTATATTCTGCGTATATGTAAGATAATAGGCATCAGCGCTTGCTGTAATATATCCTCTCTTTACAAGGTCTTCCATCATGGATATCGAAGTGTATTTGGCAAGAGTCTCACCGGTCACAGGATCAAAGCCAAGCATTGCTTCCGGAAAGTAGAACGGAATAACAACGGCAGGACAGGGCAAAGTTATTTTTTTCGGGAATGCTATCATAACCCGTTGCAAGGATTTTGGGTCATTTTTTTGAACATAAACCTCAAGGTCAAACCCCTCATACTCATATCTCCTGATAAAAGTTATGGGTTCCTTTGGAATTTCATATGACGGAGTTCCCAAAGCCTCAAGCCATTTTCTTTTTACGTCACTCATAACCTTATCCTATCATGTCCGCACCTGTGGGCGTGATTGTGTAAGGAACGTCACGTTTTAAAACAATCGACTTTTCAAGGCGAATATCTCTTGATGATGAACCTACATAGATTACATATTTGCCGGGTTCTGTTATCCAGTCTTTCAGAACCACGTTATAATAACCGATATCTCTGATATCAACATTGAGCGTTACCTTTTTGGTTTCGCCCGGTTTCAGGAAAACCTTTTCAAAAGCCTTTAGTTCTTTTATCGGACGTTTGACCGTAGATATAGGATCACCAACGTAAACCTCGGCAATTTCGGCACCGTCAATATCACCGGTATTCTTTATTTCAAATGAAATTTCAAGAGTGTCGTTCTTTTCTGATACATCTATATTGCTGTAATTAAAATTTGTGTAAGAGAGACCGTGACCAAAAGGATACACAATTTCTTCCGGATGCATATCGTAGTATCTGTAGCCCACAAAAATGCGCTCATTATACTCAACGGTGAGGTCATTTCCCGGAAACTCAATATCAGACCTGACTTTTGTCGGGAAGGTCTCCGAAAGCTTTCCTGATGGATTTACAACGCCGCAGAGAACATCCGCAATCGCACCGCCTGCACTTTCGCCTCCGAGCCACATCTGAACAATTGAATCAACACCTTCAGTCCATTTTCCAAAGGTCATGGCAGACCCCGACTGATTCACCACAACAACTTTTTTATTGTCCAGAAGTGCAAATTCTATAAACATTTCGTAGTTTTGGTTAAGTTCGGCACATCTTCTGTCAAGCTTTTCGGTATCCTCGGATTCCATTGCACCCACGAACATAACGACTAAATCGGTATCAGCTATGAACTTTGAAAACTCCGGATGCTTCAGCCAAAGCATTTCTTTTAAGAAAGCATCTTTTTTGTAAAGCTCCATATACTTGAACTCCACTTCGTTTCCGAGAAGCTTTCTCATCTCCTCAAGAGGTGAGTCGATATAATCACCGGAAACGTGAACCTCGGCACTTCCCTGTCCGAAAATCAGCGGCGATTTTGCAAATTCACCTATAACGGCAACTTTTTTATATTTTTCAGGTGTTATAGGCAAGGTGTCGTCACGGTTCTTGAGAAGAACCATTCCCTCTGCCGCAACCTCACGGCAAATTTTGTGTTGTTCGTCTCTGTCATAGTTTATATTCGTTTCAGGAATCATCATAAGAAGCTTTATCATTCTTTTTGCCGAGATTTCAATTTCCGCTTCCGTTATTCTTCCTTCCGAAAGGGCTTCTTTGATGTCCTCTACAAAATCTTTTCCTTTCGGCATTCGCAAATCAAGACCTGCACATACGGCCTTTGCAGAATTATGTACTGCCCCCCAGTCAGATACAACGACTCCGTCATATCCCCATGAATCACGCAGAACTTCCGTAAGCAAAAATTTGTTTTCCGAGCACCAGATTGAATGAAGCTTATTATATGCACACATAATCGTTGCAGGCGAGGATTTTTTGACTGCAATTTCAAAAGCTTTGAGATAAATTTCCATAAGTGTTCGCATATCGGCATCCACACTTGTTGTAAGGCGGTACTTTTCCTGATTATTGACCGCATAGTGTTTAATTGATGCCGCAACACCAAGGCTTTGCAAACCGTTTATGTATGCCGCCGCCATTTCTCCTGCAAGAACGGGGTCTTCGGAGAAATACTCAAAATTTCTTCCGCAAAGAGCGTGGCGTTTTATATTTGCTCCCGGCCCCAAAAGCATATCGACATCGTGGTAAATGCAGTCTTTTGCAAGTGCAACTCCCATTTTATGTATAAGCGCTTTGTCCCACGTTGCAGCGGCAAGGCAAAGATTCGGAAAAGCCGTGCAGTTACTCTCCGAACACATTCCGTTGGGTCCGGTCACAGAATCCTTACGCACACCGTGGGGTCCGTCTGCCATTCTTTTGGGTTTAAGTCCGAAGCGTTCTAATCCGACAGTTGCCATATATTCTCCACCTGTGAGAAGTGAGATTTTTTCATCAAGGGTAAGCCCCGACAAAATATCATTTACTTTGCTTTTCACATCAATTTACCTCCGTTTTGTCTTGTTCATCTAAAGCAGAACGCACTCTCTTGTGCTTCCCCATACCGTACTTTTCTTAAAGCCCGGCAAATCCTTAAGGTGGGAATTGTCATTTATAAAATCAAGGGTCAACTCGCCACCGTTTGCCACAAAGTGACTGACACTTGTGTTGTCTCCCCAACCGAAATCGACAATGCCCGAAAGATCACCATTATTCAAAACGCCATAAATAAGCATACGAAGTGCAACCCCATGTCCTACAATCACAACAGTTTTCCCTTCATTCTCTCCGACAATCCGTTCAACCGTATTTCTCATACGTGTATATACTTCGTCATATGTCTCACTTCCTTCAACTTTGAAATTCAAAGGGTCGCTTGTCCAGAGTCTATGTTCCTCCGGAAAAGCAGACGGAAGTTCTTCCCACTTTTTATTTTCCCAAGCACCAAGATTTATTTCACGAAGCGCGACATCTTTATTCAAAACAAGTCCTTTCGGCTTATATATCGCCTCGGCAGTTTTCACAGCTCTTATGAGATCACTTGAATATATGGCATCGACTTCTATATCTTCAAATCTTTTTTCAAGACATTTGATTTGCTCGTATCCATGCAGTGAAACAAGTCCGTCATACCAACCATAGGCGCGCCCCGTCATATTACCGGTGGATTCCGCATGACGGACAAAATATATTTCTGTCAAGAACTGACACCTCCAATTGTATCAGACTGAAATCTTCAAATTTTATGCATTCATATCATAAATGCTCTCGATTACACGGATGATTTCTTTTCCGTATTCTCCGCTGACAATCGGTTTTTCTCCGGATTTCAAAGTGCGGATTACATCTGCAATCTGTGCTTTCATAACCGGAGTCTGCGGCACGTCAAAATCCTCAAATACTCCGTCCGCCTTGCAAGCAGAAACCCGTGAGCAGTATGATGTTATGCGAATTTCACCGCCCGTGAGATAAAGATATGTTGCGTAATGTCCGCTTTCGGCATTTCCGGACAGGTTCATTGTGACGGAAACTCCGTTTTCGGTAACACCAAAAACCTGTGCCGTGTCCTCCACATCATATCCGTCTCGGATATGTATTTTCCCGTGCACTTCGCAAATTTCGCTATCGGTAAGATATTTAATTCTGTCTATCGTATGGGCACCGAGATTCATAAGAATCCCTCCGCCACTTGTTTTCTTATTTAAAAACCATTTCGGACGGCTTTCCGAAAAATAGTTTGTACAACGAGTTTCGGAAATTGCGATAAGAGAGCCGTACTCACCTGAGTTTATAAGTTCTTTTGCAACAATGTTTCCGCCGTGGTAACGTTGAGGGTCTCCAACCCACAGCATTACATTATTTCTCCTGCAAATTTCAATCATCTTTTCACATTCAGAGACGCTTATGCCCATCGGTTTTTCGAGGAAAACATTGACCCCGAACTCCGCTGCAACACAAGTAGCCTCGCAATGAAGAGAATGTGGCAATGTTATTACCGCAAGGTCAAGCTTTTCCTTTGAAAGCATCTCCCTATAATCTTTATACGCTTTTGCACCGGTTTTTTGAATTGCTACGGAAAGGTTTTCTTCAATCAAATCGCACACTGCAACTATTTTCGCATCCTGAAGTTCTTCAAATGCCGATATGTGGTTTGCACTTATCTTTCCGCATCCGATAAGTCCTGCTTTTATCATAGTAATTCACCCATATAATTTTATAAAACTGCGGCGAGGCGCGGTAGAACCGCAAGCCCCGCCGCTTTTTTCTGCTTTATTCAGCTATATCGGCATATACCACTCTGTAAGTGCCGTTGTCATTATAAATCACATAACCGCGAACGGTTGTATATGATGTGTCGTTGTTTGCCATAAGCTTGCCGAAAGCATCACTTCTTTGTGAAATAACCTTATAGAAGCAACTTGTGACTGTAGGCTCGCCGTTTCCGATAATAATACCCTTCTCAATTACATCTGCACCGTTTACGTTGTATTCAAGAATATATGTATTGCCATTGGGATTATTAAGCTTTACTATCGGCCCCGTCTGCACTTCGTTGTCAATCGTTACAATGGCATCCTCCGTTGCATAGAAGCTGTAGCTTGTGCCATAAGCGGCAAGCACATCATTTACATACCACGAAACTGCTGTCGGGTTCGTCAAAGTTATTTCGGTCTCGTGAGCAACGTTCTGAAGCTTTGTGCTATCGGGCTTTGTTATCGTATAAGTGTTTGCAGCCGTATAATCAGCTACGTATCTTGTGATAATTCCACCTGCTGATTCAAGCCACTCCTTAAAGCTGAAGCCGTATTTTGAAAGAGTAGCACGGTCAGGCTCTGTATACGCGAGGAATTCGCCGTTCCAGTCGTAATATTCGTTTGAAACAGTCTCTTCTTCGGGAGCATCTGTATACTTTGCAAAGAGTGCAACATTTGTTGCCGCCGTGAAGGTATACTCCGAATCAAGGCATACTACCTTACCGTTTTCACCGCCGCGAAGCCATCCACGGAAGATTTTGCCTTCAATGTCCTCTGCCTTTACAATCACGGTATCGCCTGTACCGACGCTATATGTTCTTATTGCACTTTCCTGAACTTCTCCGTTTACCGTGAGATTTCCTGCAAAAGCGGAATCTGTGGATACAGACATTGTGATTGTTGTCGGAAGAGTTACAACCTCATCTTCGTCAGATGTTACGGTTACATCAAAACTATCTGTGAATGAAGTTCCGTTGATGGTTGTTGATGCACTTATTGTCGCATTTCCTGCTTCCGTTGCGGTAAATGTGCCGTTTACGCCATCGGTTGTTCTTATGAGATTTGTTATTGTTCCCGATGTTGTGGTAAGGGTTATCGGATTGTCGGTAATTTTTGTACCTGCATCATCATATATGCCGAAATACATAGCCGAACCATCGCTCATAACAGGCTTTACTGTAAACTCAACCGACTCACCTACTTTTGTCTCTGTAAGTGTGGATGTGAATCCGACAGGAGCGGGAGCTACATCAACAGGGGTGAAAGTGAGCTTTCTCGGACGGAACCAATATCCGTTGTATCTCAAAGCATCTGTTCCGTCTGCTTCTGTTCGCTTATATGTTTTTGTCAATCTGAAGCTTACTTCGTTTGTTCCCTCATTGAGGTAAACTGTGTTAAATGCTTTTTCACGGTCTGCTG
Organism: Oscillospiraceae bacterium; assembly: GCA_017435965.1. Lineage (GTDB taxonomy): Bacteria > Bacillota > Clostridia > Oscillospirales > JAAYXM01 > SIG480. The sequence continues at coordinate 33,627 of JAFSEA010000050.1, read as the reverse complement.
TTGCATTATTGCCCCATATGTATCCGTCAACAACGCCTGCTGCAACACCATTTATGTACATTGTAAAGTCTGCACTTGAGTTCCACGCACCATATTCAAAATTTGTGCTGTAATATCCTGCAGTCGGTGCCGTTACATTTATTGTAAACAGCAAACCATATGCTCCCGCAGCCGTTGTCGGCCAAGGAGTTCCGGAGCTTCCGATACAATACATCTCTACCTGTATGTAATCTCCGTTATTTTGAACTTTTGCCGTTTCACAACTTTTGGACGTATCTACTGTATAGCCATTTGTTGCAAGGTCTGCAAAAGTGTAGTTTCCTGACTTCCCTGCTGTTTTTGAAAAGGTTGCTACTATGGGAGCAGTAGCTGTGGCTTCAATTGTTTCAGAATATGTTTTCCCGTTGATATTTGCCGTAGCTGTTATTGCTACTGCACCGCCGGAAGTAGCGGTGAATGTTCCTTTCAGAGCATTTTCACTCTGCTCTGTTATCTCAAAAGTGCCGTTTTCCGATGCTACGGTAAGATTCTTATCCATAGTTGAGCCATCTTCGTTATATGTGCCGGAAAACTTTGTCTGACTTTCATCGAAATTTGCTGAAACAGTAAACTCTGCAGGCTCACCTGCAACTACTTTTTCCGGGAAATCATAAACAAAAGTAACCGGGACAAATGCTTCTTTGCAAGGAGTGAATGCGAGTTTATTGAGAAGAAGGTAAGATTGTGTTCTCGTTCCACGATGTAATACACACTTGAAACTAACTTCGTTTTTGCCTTCTTTGAGATAAACGGTATTGAGCTTCACGGGTGGCATATTTGTTTTTGCACTCACATCAGCATTCCATGCATCGGTTATTTCACCTGCATACTGTCCATTTATGTATATTACAAAATCTCCGCAGGCATTGTGTGTACCATATATAATTTCGGGAGCATAATAGCCGGAAGCTTCAACATCAACACTTATTGTAAGCATCAGGTTCTTCACTGTGTCTTTATCCTTTTCTCCCGGCCAGGTTTTCTTTGAGGACAAAGGGGAATATCCCTGATCGTGACAAGTGTTAAGCCCGTTGCCGATAAAGTTCACACGAACTCCCCTTGTTGTGCTCTTATCAGGATTTATCTCATAACCGGGTGTTGTTAATCCTTCGTAAGACGTATTTCCACTTGTGTTGGTAGTGAGTGTTGTTTGTGTGAAATCTATTACTATTTCACTTACTATATCAGCTTCAGTTGCAAAAGCAATTGACGGCAGAAGTGTTGCCACCAAACAGACGATAAGGAAAACGCTTATTAGTTTTTTCATTTTGTATTCCTCCTGATTTTTTGTTCTGACGAAATATCCTTATGAGTATTGCTGATACATATCGTCATATACTGCAAGAAGTTCATCTATCGGAAGTTCATTGAGTCCTTCCCTGAATTCATCCCACTCCGATAATGGCTTTGTTCCATTTAAGAACTTGCTCAGGTTTTCTTCAACATAAGGAAGTATGTATCCGCTTAATTCCGTGATTTTTGCTGCTTGCTCTTCACTTGGCTTTAACCATCGGACAGGATTGAGATGCTCTGTTTGGGATGCAAGAAGCATATCGGTTGTCGATGCCTGCTCTTCCGATACCAATGCGTCACCAGCCGCAGGGTCAAGGCGAAGATATGTGCCGATTGTTGTGAAGCCGTAACGGGTTCTTACTTCTGCACCGTCATTTGCAATGAATCTTCTCTTTCCGTCAACTTCTTCGTAAGTAACTCCTTCTTTTCCCCAGCTTACTGCCGCGCTACCCTCATCTGAATAGAACCAGTCAATGTATCTGAATGCATTTATCTGCGATGCATTTTTTCCGGTGTTGCAAGCAGCCATCCCCTGATTATCGAAGTTTTCTTTTGCAAGAAGTGCTCCGCCTGTCGCAGAGTCCGCCTTGGGTGGCTTCATTGCAGTAAGATTGAAAGCAGGGTTGTGTTCACGCGCTTTTGAATTGAATGTATCTATTCTTGTCTGGTAATCGCAGGTTATGAAAGAGCGATCATTCGCTATAAGATTTTCCCATTCTGACGTGTTGATGGTAAAATAGTTAAGAGGAACAAGCTCGTATTCATAGCATTTTCTCAAGAACGTCACTATTTCAAGCATCGTATCTTCACAGGCACCATACTCCCATGTTCCGTTGTTGAAATCATAATATACCGAATAATGGAAATATGGTTTCCATTGAGAGCCTATCGTGTTTATGCGTGAAAAAGGAGCTCGAAGTCCCAACGGATAGCTGTCGGGATAAATGCTTTTCAGTTTGCGACACACTTTCAAAAGTTCATCGGTTGTTTCCGGAACTTTGAGGTTATGTTTATCAAAGATATCCTTTCGGTACAACCATGCCATAACATTTAATTGCCTCTCATTGCCAATGGGCGGTGCGGCATATATCTTTCCGTCTGCCGCACGGCGTATATCATATGTATTTGCCTTTTCCTCCGGAGAAACGGAATTCCAAAACTTTTCGTAGTTGGGCAAATGCTCAAGATTGTCATCAAACGCAAGGAATGCTCCCTGTTCAAAGTATCTGGTAGCAAGAGAAATATTCTGGAATGCTATAACATCGGGAAGATTATCCGTGTCTGCCATAAGCAAAGAAAATTTTGTGGAAAAGTCTGATTCCGGATATGCATTTACGGTCAACTTTCCGCCAACACCCTCACGGATTTCTTTACACACCTCCCAATTTTCGTTATATGGCCAGCTTGAATGGCTTACCGTTACCACGTTAAGCTCTGCATCGGCGGGGAGTGCTTTTCCCTCTTCCGGTTCGCCTGCAGTTTGATTTTCTACCTTTTCGCCACCACAACCGGCAAGCGAAAGCAGCATAAGTGTTGCGAGAGAAAACGCCAAGAGTTTTTTCTTCATTTTTATATCCTCCTTTTAGAAATTTCAACCTTAACAAAGGTTATTTACTTTATTGAATCCAATACACGCTTAATAAGTACGGCAACTTCTGCACGGGTTGCATTGTCATCGGGAGCGATTTTGCCGTTCTTTCCGTTTACGATTCCTGCTCCGATGAGGGCAGCGACTGCTTCTTTTGCGTAGTCGGAAACATCAGCATAATCCGGGTATTCCGGCGTGTTTACGGGCGATTCGTGAATCGCCCCTACAGATTTGAGGGAACGATAAACAATTACCATCATATCCTGACGGGTGATTGTGTTTCGTGGTGAGAACTTGTTATCTCCGATGCCGTTAATTATGCCTGAATTTCGTGCGATTGCAAGCTCGTCAGCAAAGTAATCGGTAGGAAGAACGTCTGCAAAGTTTTCTGTGTTTTCACTTGAAAGACCGAATGCACGAACAAGAAGAATTGCAAAGTCTGCACGCGTTATATTGTTTCCCGGAGAGAAGGTTGTTTTGCTTGTTCCCTTGATTATTCCCTTGTCAGCCAATGCATTTATTGCATCAACTGCCCAGACGTGTGCACCGAGGTCCATGAAGCGGATATTTGACTCTGCAGGCGGGAGGATGATATCCTCCCCTACATCGGTTGTGGAATCGTTAGTGTCGTCCTTTTCATCCGAGGGGGTTGCAGGTATGGTCGGAGTTGTTGTGCCACCGCCGGATGTTCCGCCTCCCGTTGTTGAACCGTAAACATCAATTTCAAAACTTTCTACAGACTGTCTTCCTTGCTCATCTGTTACAGCTACGGTAATTACGTGAGTTCCAACCTGAGAAGATGAAGGCTTCCACGTGAACACACCTGTTTCACTATCCAGGCTTGCACCACGCGGTGCGGTACGAAGAGAAAGCGTTGTGCCCATATTTTCAATCGGACTTTCGCCCTTGATTGCAAAGTTCAATATACTTCCCGACGATACTGACTGGTCGGAAACTTCTTCTACCCACGGTGCGTTATTTTCACTCCACGAAAGCGGTATCACACAGTCTGCACGTTTTGCTATGTTGTACTTGTAATTGCCGACTGCATCCTCTGCATATGGGTCAAGCTGTGCAGTTATAAGAGTTGCGTCTCCGATATTCAAAATAATTTCGTCACCATTTGCCTTTGCACTTTCTATTTTGTATGCTGCGTTGCGGACATTTCCGTTTTCAACATACACATAACGTCCCGTAAGCGTTGGTATTACATTCTCATCCACCGGATAAAGGGGTTTTATATGAATTTCATTTTCAAATCCCAAAGATTCCGTGAAATATGTAACACGTGCATTTATTGCATCCCCTCCGGAAACCTCTTCATCAAGAATGTCACCGTCACAGAGATATTTATAAATATCAGCACCGTTTCTGCACGTTATCACACCGACAAATCCCCGGAAGGTAAATGCATCTTCGCCATCGGTTACCGTATAGGTGACCTTGTTATTGGTTGCATAGAAGATGTAGTCCACCCGTTCTCCGTCTGCGTGAGTAACCTTTACGCAACGAGTGATGTCGTCTGTGTTTTCCGTTCCGGAAGTCACAGTCATCGGAAGCTCTGATATATCAGAGAGTGTTCTCATGTCCCGGTAAGGCTCATAGACAGTTGTAAAGAGTGTGTCGAGTTGAGTTTTCTTATCTTCACTCTTGCGCTTTACAAATGCAAATCGGATTCCGGGTATAGATTTATTGTCCGGCTTGTTCGGCACGTAACCGGTGGCAGTATTAACCTGACTGTCGGACTCAATTCCGAGCATTGTTGCACGGAGATGAAGTCCGTTTGAATTTGCAAGCACCTTTCTGAAGTCCTTGATGTTAAAATCAAGCTCTATTTTATCGGATGTCGGCGTTCCACGGTCAACATTTTCAAGCCAGGTGTATCCGCGTGGATATACTGTTTCATAGCTACCCTGAATCGGTGAATTCGGATCAGGTCCTGCAAAGCTGTCACTATTCGGATCGCTGTCTAAATCTACGCCCGCATAATTGCCCTTGTAGTTGCCATTCTCGTCAACCTGAGGCACAAAATCAACACCGCTTGTGAAGCCGATTTCATCGGACTGAGCGTGCAGACTGAATTCGTGACTCCAGCCGCCCTTTACTCTGAACAAATCAAGACCATAGAAATTATCTTCGTCTATCTTTATCATAATAACAGAACGGCGATATTCCGAAACACCGCTGCCACGGTACGCATCGGGAGCCTCAACATCCATAAGCTGAACGTTTTCCGTAGCATCGAAATGGAGGCTTTTACCTCTCTTTTGGGTTACATCCTGCATTCTTTCATCTACCATAACGGTATTGTGTGAAAGTGTTCGTGTTTCCCATTGAAGAACACGAGGCTGGCTATCTGCTGTTGTTGGATAACCAAAATCAGGAAGGAAATTAAGACCAAATGCATCCATACCGATGTTCAGGGAATCACGATGTCCGTGACCTGCACCGGAAAGACCGTAGAACATCCAGAAGCCGTGGCGTGTGTCATCTTCCTCTGAATAACGCTTGCCATCACGAAGGGCTGTAAATCCAAAGCCGGAAAGCATCTCGGATTCAAGGGAGAGTGTTCCCTTTTCTTTTATTACGCGCTCCATATCTTCTTTAATCTGCTCGGGATTCTTTGTGAAGATATTCTCATAAATACTATCTGATGAATATCCGTTTATAAGATAGAGTGCCTGAAGAAATACATCATCTTTGATATACCTGTACGCCGCCATTGCCTGCTTTTTGGAAAGCCAGAGACCATTGTGTGCAAAAGAGCCACTATCACCCGACTGCACGCCATAGTCAGTCATTGTGACATTGAGCATACCGTAGAACATTTTGACAAACTTCGGATTTTCAAAGAGGTTGATTCCTTCGTTGTTTTCATAATCCGCAAGAATAAGGGATGCATCAATCAAATAATCAAGCCAGTTTGCATTATAGCTTGATGCTTCATCTCCCTGACCGTCCCAGTCAATCTTTTCATAGAGATTTTCCGTTATGCTTCCTCCCGTTGAGCCTGCCGCCATTCTCTTCCAGCCGGGAGCCATCATAAATTCGAGCCATTCTTTGGTTTCAGGCTGTGAATCAAGAACCACCGCAGCCATTGCATTTGTTCTCTGGTCGTAACCAAAGTTACCTGCAATAGAACCATCCGAAAGACCCTCGAAGGCGGTGCGAAGTATTCCGTCTTCAATGCTCGTCCTGATCTGTGACGGGGTTTCCTTTGCGTGACGGAACTTCAGAACTTTACCCTTGTTATGGATGAAATTCAAAACTTCAGGATCATCGTAAAGTTCATACACCGCATCATAAGCTTCACAGAAATACTTTGCCGTATCTGTTTCCCATATATTGCCGAGAATTTTACCATTTTTGTTACCTCCATCGGAGTTTACAAAAATTCGTCTGTCCTTATAGAACACGGTGAGATCATAATCGGGATAGAAATCCGCAATTCTGTCTACAAGTATCGCCGCAACCCTTCCGTACTTTTTCTCTCCTGAATAAAGGTAAGCCTGGAAGCAAGTGGAAATTGCATCTGCGATTACACCACCGCCGTTTGTTGCCTTTCGGAAGAGTCCATAATGAGCGTATACAGCAATATATCCATGGCGCTCATAAGCTTTGATATTTCCGTTAGAATCTTTGTATCTATAGCCTGTGAGGTAACCCAGGCTGTCATCAACACCCCAGAAGCTTACATCCTCACCGTTTTCAGCTATGATTCCCCTTCCACCGTTTACGGTTTTGGAAGTTGCCGCATCCTTATAAAGTTCATTATAGAGATATCCGCCTTCTTTTCCATATCCGTAGAAATTATAAAATTCTTTATTTAATGTGCCGTCGGAATTTGTTTGCTTGCTCATATCGGGTGCATCACAGCTACAATTTTCTCCGTTTTTGCAAACAAACTTCTTGTGATGCTGAATGAGCGCGCGCTCACGTGAGAATTCTCCGTATTCGTTAAGTCCAAGCTCATAAAAGCTTTCAAAATCATTTGACGGGAACACACGTTTACAATCGGGACACTGAATCTTCCAAGGACGGGCAATAGGATTAATTCCCCATGCATATGCTCCGTATTTATTTTGGATATCACATCCGCAATAACGGCAAAAATACATTTCCGGATCTCCATATTCGCCCGCTGTTGACGAACGCGGAATCTCATTTGAAGTAATTAGATTATACAATACATCGAGATTCGCCACATAGTTATCGGCAGCAGCAACAGTCGCTCTTGCCGTTGACCTTGCCCAGGAATATTTTGAAATATTTTCAAGTGCATTTGCTTTTTTCTCTTTGGTGTAATAGGTGGAGTGAGACTTTCCTTTTGCAACAGAAAGTATTACCTCTGAGGTTATTTCCCTTCCGCGATGCAGAACGGTTACTCGAAATCCCGCTTCTCCCGGTGCAACAGGTGTTATGATTCCCTCATCATCTATCGTTGCAAATTCAGGTGTGAGTGCTTCATATGTTATCTGCACATTGTGTTTATCAAACTCAACCTCTGCACCCTTATTGGTTATTCCCTTAACGTACATAGGAACTGTGTCACCTTCGATATCCGTAAGGCGAATATGAAAACTTCCACCTGCCGTGATATCAAGAGTTTTCACATCCTCATCAAGGATTGTTATATCAACAGAACCTTCTTTTGTAACTCCTGCAAGAGTTGTTTTTGCGGTGATTGTAACAGTACCGACATCTGATGCAGTAAGCGTGTTTCCTTCTATTTTCGCAATTTCCTGATTGCCCGATGTAAAAACGGTATATGATGTAGGGATATCCCAGGCTTCTCCGTTTGTGAGCGTGTTGACTGTTTCAAGTTCTATAATATCATCCTTGAACACCGTATGTGAAATCTCGGGGCGTGTTGTCTGAAGCTCGGCATCAAGCACTTTGATTTCCAATGTGTCTTCAAATGTATTTCCATCAACGTTTACTGTTGCGGTGATTTCTGCATCTCCTGCGTTACCGACGTAAAAGCTACCGGTTACGCCGGTTGCGGTCTGCACCCAATTTGTTATCTCCCCGATTTCAGAGGTTACGGAAAGAGTTATGGGTATGTTGGTGATTTCCGTGCCGTCTTCATTATACTTACCGAAAATCTTTGTTGAACCATCGCTCATTACAGTCGAAACAGCAAAATCAACCGTCTGACCTTTGCATATTCTCTCAGGAAGATTGTGGGAAAACATCTTCGGCAAAAGAGTTTCTCCGCAAGGTGAGAGTGTGAGCTTATCAAGAATAAACCATACACCGTCATATTTTCCGCTGTCCTCTCGTGGATATGACTTCGTCAGCCTGAAGCTTATTTCGTTTGTACCGTAATCAAGATAAATTGTATTGAGCGTTGCGGTACGTTGAATTCCCTTTGTCTGACCTGCGAGATATGCATTCACTTCGCCTGCAAATTGATCATTTACATATATTGTAAATGCACCGCTTTTGTTATATGCTTCATAAATGAGTTCAGGAGAATAGTATCCTGCTTTTTCGCAATCAACGCTTATTGTGAACATCAGATTCTGATCTTTATAAGCCGGCCATGTACGACCTGCAGATGCCGGAGAAATCCAATGGTTTATCTGAAGTCCCATACCTTCAAGTGCAACTCTCGCACCTCTTGTTGAACTTTTCTCTTCTATTATCTTAAAACCGTCTGTGGTAGCACCTGTAAGCACATTTCCGTCTCCCACAACTGTTTTTGCGAAATTTGCCACTATCGGTTCGCCTTCTGCAACAACTTTTACAATGCGTCTTGCAAAAATCCTTCTTCCTCCAACTTCTGCGATAGCACTAATTTCCGCATCACCCTGAGCAAGAGCCGTAAATCTCTTTTCATCGGCATTGAGAGCTATAACACCTTCGTTATCGTTCTCATATGTGAGACTTACTTTTGCAAGTTCTTCTTCGGTGGCAGAAACTCCATCGGACATTGTTCCGGAAAGCTCAAATGTTCCTTCATCGCCGACTTTATAGGTTTCTTTATTTGTGGTAAGAGCAAGTTCTTTTATGACCGGGGCATCTGTAACAGTTATGAGTTTTTCTTTCGTTACTCCAACCGTTTTACCTTTTGCAGTTGCGGTTACCTTGATCCTTGCCGTGCCCTTCGACACACCGGTTATTACAGCTTCGTTTTTGTTTTCTCCCGATGCTACGGTTGCAATTTCCGGGTCAAGACTTTCAAATAAAGTATCATACTCCGATGTAAACACACCATCTTCATCGTCAAAGACTCCGATTGAAGCGATAGCCGTGCGAGATTCAGGAATGCTGTCTTTATCGAAATCAAGCGTGACATATTCAAGAGGTTGCTCTGCACGTATTCTGACATTGATTGTTCTTTCAAGCAACTCTCCGCCAATATTCACAACTACGTTTATATTCGCTGTTCCTTCACTCACAGCAGAAAAAATTCCGGTTGTGGCATCGTTATCCTGTACGACATCGGATATTTCTGCAATTTCCGAGGTTTCCGATACAGATATAAACGGATTTGTTACTTCCGAACCATCTTCATTGTATTTACCGAAAATCTTTGTACTGCCATCACTCATTTTTGCAGAAACCGCGAAACTTGCGGTCTGCCCTATATACATTATCTTCGGGAGATTATGAGAATACTCAATGGGAGAAAGCGAATCTCCGCAATAAAGAAAAGTGAGTTTGTTAAGAATGAGATAGGACTGCACTCTTGTTCCTCTGTGCGATAAGCACTTAAAGCTTATTTCATTTTTACCTGCTTTCAGATAAACTGTATTGAGCGTCACAGGAGGCATATTCGTTTTTGCGCTCACGGAAGCATCCCATGCATCGGTTATTTCTCCTGCATACTGACCGTTTATGTATATAGCAAAATCTCCGCAGGCGTTATGAGTGCCGTAAACAAGTTCCGGAACATAATAACCTGCGGTCTCTGCTTCAATGTTTATTGTGAGCATCAGATTTTTCACGGTATTCTTATCTTTTTCTGCCGGCCACGTCTTTTTTGAAGACAGAGGACTATACCCCTGATCGTGAACAGTATTAAGTCCGTTTCCGACAAAGTTTACCCGCACGCCTTTGGTCGTGCTCTTATCAGTAATCACTTCGTACCCCGGCGTTGTCAATCCGTCATAAGATGTGTTGCCACTTGTATTTGTTGTAAGGGTTGTTTTTGTGAAATCCACGACTATGGAATCGACATTTCCCGTTTCAGGTTCGTTAGCGAGCACCATATTCGGAGCAAGTGATGCAATCATACAAATCACAAGCATAGTGCTGACAATCTTTTTCAATCTCATCGTAAATCCTCCTCATAATTTAAATTAAATTTCAATATCTGAAAAAAGGGCTTTATGATCTGAAGCAAGAGAATGAATCGCTTCGGTTTTGTTTACACTTATTTCATCGCCGGCTAAAATAAAATCTATCTGGCGATTCCAGAGCGGAGACGAAAAGGTCTGACGTTCCGGTGGCACATATTCAACCGGCCATGTTGTAATTTCGCCTGTTGCGTTATTTGTTATGTAAAAAGCTTTGCATAGCTTTTCTATGTGTTCAGACTCACGAACGCTGTTTGTATCCCCCATAAATATGCATTTGTTATCGGAATTGCTTTTGAAATCCAAAACTGCATCAACAGCTCTGACCTTTTCCTCAGGTACAAGACCGAAATGACTTATAATCACATCAATCAGTTTCCCGTTACAATCAATCGTCGCACAAAAAACACCACGTTGCTCAGAAAGTCTTACACCTTCTTCTGCAGGGATTTTTTTCTCCGACATTTTCACGATCGGATATTTCGATAGAATTGCATTGCCGTAATAACCTCCCACATAGGTTCTTAAAAGTGCAGGAGCAAAATGATAATATTCAAATCCTGCAAGACGTGCAATCTGCTCAACCTGATTGCCATAAGCCTCGCAGTTGAAAATTTCATTGAGAGATACAATGTCTGCAGAGCTTTCTTTTATCACCGTTGCAACACGAGAAACATCTCTGCTGCACGCTTCCGCCGGAACTCCACGAAGGTATTCTTCATAGTTTTGTCCGCCCCATATGTTATAGGTCATAACTCTAAGCCTCATTGCGGCCTCCATAAAACAAATATTAAGAAAGTGTAATCAACTGTTAATTTCAGTATAGACACTTCAAGTTTCAATGTAAATGTCCAATTCGTGGATTTGTCTTATTCGCTACAGTTTTTTTAATGCCCGTCTTGATTTTCAAATTTAAATTCCTTATACTGAAATAAAGCGTTTTTTTCGCAATTATGTATAAAACAAAACGGAGGTGTGAAATGCTGATGGATATAAAAAACGATACTTTGACAAACATTAAGATCACTGATATATATTCAGCAATACGTATAAACGGAGAAGGCTCGGTTTCAAAAAACAGACTTGTCAATGACTCAAGAAGAACATGGGCATTAGTTATCAAAGCGGAAGGCTGTACTCAATACGAGACGCCTTCCGGTTCATACACAATAGACAAAAATCACATTATCATTCTTCCACGCAGCTCTACCTACAGCCGTTCCTGTCTCCGTCAGGGAGAGTGTCTGATTATAGAGTTTCAGGCATTATCCGAGGCAAATACACTTTTCCCCTTTGAAGTTTCCGACAACAGTAAAATAATCGCATTATTTGCCAAAATCGAAAACAGGCTTCTGCACAAGCCTCATCTTTATCAGATAAAAAATCTGCGTGATTTTTACGAAATACTCGCATTGTTGCTTTCCGGCTCCGATCGTGAATACATTCCTTCAAAAAAGGTAAATATTCTCAAACCCGCAATTGTCTATATTCAGGAAAACTACTTTGAGCGTGATATGAAAATTAAAAAGCTTGCTTCCATGTGCGGTATCGGAGAGGCATATTTTCGCACGATATTCAGGCAACACTTCGGTCAATCCCCCATTGATTACATCAACACAAAGAAAGTTGAGCGTGCAAAAGAACTTTTACGAAGCGGACTTGTTTCTGCTTCACAAACAGCAATTGAAGTCGGATTCTGTAACCCGTATTATTTTTCAAGGGTATTTAAAAAACATACGGGAATGTCACCGACGGAATTCCTCAAATATCAAAACAAAGAAAGGATTTAAACGCAATGATTTCACTATGTTTTAAGAGAGAAGAAACAGAGGGGCTTTTGGACGGACTTTCAATAGTTGCCAAAACACGTGGTTTTAAATTCGGTGAATCCGATGGCATAAAAATTACTACCAAAAGAATATCAACCGGACTTTCAATTGATGGAAAAGATGGAGAATATGTGATTTCCTGGGCTGAGAAAAATGATTTTTTCCGCGCAGTTTCAATGCTCGTAGGTATGTTGGAAGATGGTGTAACCGATATCCACAAAGTTGAAACTCCGAAAATGAAAATGTGTGGCGCAATGCTCGATTGCTCTCGGAATGCAGTTTTGAAAGTCGAAACGGTTATTAAAATTATGGGCAAAATGGCATCGGCAGGTATGAATACGCTTATGCTTTATACAGAAGATACATACGAAATCGAAGAGTATCCGTATTTCGGATATATGCGCGGACGGTATACCACAGCAGAAATACAGGAGATGGACAAAGCGGCACAGGCACTCGGAATAGAAATGATTCCCTGTATTCAGACACTTGCACATCTGAGGAATACTCTGCGTTGGAGTTATGCTGAAAATATGCGTGATGACGAGGATGTTCTTCTCATTGATGAAGAAGAGACTTACAAGTTCATTGAGGCAATGTTTAAAGCTGTCAAAGCCTCATATTCATCAAACAAGATACTTATCGGTATGGACGAAGCTCACTTCGTGGGGCGCGGAAAATATTACGACCTTCACGGTGACAGCAACAGATTCGACCTTTTATCAAGACACCTCACCCATGTTTGCGAAATATCAAAAAAGAATGACCTTGCACCCATTATGTGGAGTGATATGTTCTTCCGACTGGGTTCCGAGAAAGGCTGGTATTATGACCTAGACGCAAAAATCCCCGGAGATTTACACAAAAAAATCCCCGAGGATATAACACTTGCTTATTGGGACTATTACAATACCGATAAAAAAATGTATCGTTTTATGATAGACGAGCATTTCCGAATGCAGAGAAACACTATATTTGTCGGTGGTGCCTGGACATGGCTCGGAATGGGTCCCGGGTATACAAAAACCTTCGACACAACCCTTACCGCCCTCGATGTATGCCATGAAAAGAACATCGACAGCATAATAACAACTATGTGGGGTGATGATGGTGCCGAAGTCAACATTCTCACTATGCTCGGAGGTATACAGCTCTTTGCGGAATACAATTACTACGAAAAAGTGGACACAGAACACTTAAAAAAGCAATTCAGGCTATGTATGGGGCATAATCTCGAGAATTTCCTTGCTCTTGAAATTGACAACATCCCCACTATTCCCGGGAATTTGTCTGCCGTTTCACGTGAAATTGTCTATCAGGATATACTTTGCGGCATATTTGATAAAAACTTTGAAGGGCTGGAACTCAAAGAATACTATAAGAAAAAACACGAGAAACTAAAGCATATTTCCGAGCCGGGGCTTGAAAATTTATTTGACTATTACTTGAGCCTCACGAAGGTGCTTTATGAAAAAGCGGAGATTGGAATTGAAATCAAACAAGCTTATGACAAACACGACATTTTCATCCTTAAAGAACTTATATCCGAGCTTGAAACTTTGCTCATTGACTATCACGATATGTGCTCTAAATTTGAAACACTCTGGCACTCCGAAAACAAAGCCTTCGGTTTTGATGTATACGACCTTCGCACAGGCGGAACAAAAGCACGCATAGAAACCGCCATAAGAAAACTCAAAGCTTATGTAAATGGCGTTATTGATTCAATTGAGGAGCTTGAGACAGAACGACTTTATTGTCTTGCGGAAGATAATAAAACCCCTTCTCACGGTGTTCATTTTCACAAGAGAATTGCAACTGTCTTTTTGTCGGAATAACGCACATACATTTAAGGATAGTTGTCACTAAATTTTTATGCAGCCAGGGTTTTGAGACGATATATGTCATAATTCCTTGAAATTGTTCCATATCCTATTCCGTCGCGGATATGTAATTCCACAATTTTTATCTTTTCTTCTGCTGATATTCCTTTTTTAATCATAAATATGCTCCCTATAGTGTAGTCTCGAATTTTTGTTTTTTCGAGTGTCTACTCTACAGGGAGCATATCATTTGTTTGCTACAGTTCTTTCTGTTATATACCGACAATATTTTTTTCTTCTTCAAACAGAGAGTCGAAATCAAGAATTTCTCCTTTGATTCCGAGAGCTTTTTCGATACAGGCGAGGACCTGATTTGTTATGAGTTCTGTTGCTTGTCTTGTGTAATAATGAGTTGCATCGGAATGGTATGAGCTCGGAGTATCTTTAAGGAGTTCATATAAATCGTTTATTTCACCACCGTGACTTTTTACAACTTCCACCGCCACTTTGTTATATGCCTCTATATCCTTATTGTACCGTTTAAAATCTCCGTAAAGTTCTTCCTGTACCGGAGTGGATGTTGCAAAAATCATTTTAACGCCCGGGAAAACATTTTTAAAGATATCGCAAAGTCTGTCAATGTTCTCTCCATATGTATCAATCGCAACAAGATTTTTCCCGTCCTGCATAACGAGATTATCCCAAAGACCCACATTCCAATGGATAAGATCAAGCTCTGTAATACCGAGTTTTTTTCTGTATCCGTTCAATGCCCGCATAAGATAAGTTGTAAATCGGCAATTTTCCTCCGGATAATACACTTCTGCAACCTTCTCAAGAGACTTTTTTATATGCTTATCATATCCGATCCGTATTGAATCTCCAAGCAGGAGTATCTTTTTCATAATGCTCACCTCATGCAGAATTATAGCACACGCCTCAAACTCAAGTCAACAAAGAAACACTTTTACCTGTTATCACAAACAGGATAAAGCTGGATTGTGTTTCCTCCATCCACTACAAGTTCTGCACCTGTTGTATTCCGTGCATTTGCGGCAAAATACCACACAGCATCGGCAATGTCTTCGCCAACGGCAACATCTCCGATGGGTGTGAAACGTGATGGCACATTTTCATAGAATTCGGGATTTTTCTCCCACCGGTCTGTTTTTATCATACCCGGGAGCACGGCATTAACCCTTATGCTATATTTTCCGAACTCAAGTGCCATTGCGCGCATCATTCCGAGCTGACCGCTTTTGGATGCAGAATATGCTACTCTTCCCGGAATTGCACGATATGCAGTATTGGAGTTTACAAAAACAATGTTACCGCCGCCGTTTTCTCTCATACGCTTTACAGCGTATTCCGAGATGCAATAGTTCCATACCATATTGGTGTTGATTACCCTCATAAAATCTTCAATAGGACTTTCGAGAGGAACAACATCAAGCCCCTGATCCGCAGCATTGAGAACAAGCGTATCTATAAAAATATCTTTTTCATCAAGAAAATCGAACAGTTCTTCAATCGCTTTCTCATCAACTGTTTTCCTGTCAAGAAGCGAATCAATGGTATATCCGATTACATCCGCATCACAAAACTCACTTTTGTATTTTCTTTCAGCTTCAAGAACTTTATTCTCATTTCTTCCCGTAAATACTACGTTTTTACCCTCCGAAAGAAACTTTTTGACTATTGCAACGCCTGTATTTACGCAGGCACCCGTTATAAGCGTGTAATTCATAAGCTATCTATTCCCCCGCAATTTTGTATTCGCTGTTTTCTTTTCCTGTATCTGCATTTTCAACAATAAGCACCTTTGAATCAGGTTCGAGAGATATTGCATGCCATACACCTTTCTTCACATTGTATATGGTATTTTTCTTCATTTGGTATCTGTCACGGTCTGAAACAAGAATTGCACTTCCCTCAAGTAACACGAAAACTTCATCCGTATATAGATGCCGTTCCAGCATTGACAGATTCTTTTCTTCAAAGCGTTCGGAATAGTTTATCACAGCGACGCGCCAGCCTTCAAAGCTCATAACCTTTGAAAATCCTTCGCCTTCGTATGTAAGAATTTCAATTCCGGTGTCAATCACACTAATCACTCCTTATATCAGAAATAAAACTCTGTTTTTGCCGGGCGGATATCGGTAAGTGCTCCTGTGTAGTGTCTTAGCGTATGTACCTGATAAGGATGCTTCAAGCACTCCTCCTCGTTGATTTCGATACCGAGACCCGGTTTTGACGGAATTGTCATATAGCTATCCTTATACACAAGAGCTTCGTTTGTTACATCGTGTCTCCATTCGACATCAGAATACATTATTTCGAGTATTTCAAAGTTCGGACACGTTGCCGCAAGCTGCAGAGTTGCCGCATTGGCAATAGGTCCCGATGGATTATGGGGGGCAAACGGGATATATCTGCTTTCTGCCTCTGCCGCGATTTTTTTAAGCTCCATAATTCCGCCTGCGTGGGAAATATCAGGCTGTATATAATCTGCCGCCATCTTATCAAACAGCGGTCGATAATCCCAGCGTGTATACAATCTCTCACCTGCTGAAATTGCAACAGTTGATCTTTCTTTAACCTCTTTCAAAGCATCGAGGTTATCGGGAGGAACAGGCTCCTCAAAAAGCATAGGTTTGAACTGTTCAATCTCCTTTGCAATTTTCACAGCAGTCGGAATATTGAATCTTCCGTGACCCTCAATAAGAAGGTCAACCTTATTTCCGCAGGCTTCACGGACAGAAGCTATGCATCTTAAGGCTTTCTCAAGGTCTTCATTTGAAATATTGAGATAGCTCTTTCCGAAAGGATCCCACTTAAGTGCCGAGATTCCCCTTTCCATAGCAAGTTTTGCCTTTTCACCGAATTCCTCAGGCTCTTTTGCCCCCGCGAACCAACCATTTACATATATTCTCACCTTGTCATTTACCTTACCGCCGAGAAGCTGATAAACAGGCACACCGAGGCTTTTTCCGAGAATATCCCACAACGCCATTTCTACAGCGGAAAGCCCTGACATAAGCACGGCTCCGCCACGCCAGTATGCATCACGATATATGGCGTGCCAATGCTTTTCAATTTCAAAGGGATTTTTACCTACAAGGTATTCTTTTATATGCTCAATCGCACCGAGAAGTGCTTTTTCCTTATATTCAAGAGTCGCCTCCCCAACGCCGTTTATCCCTTCGTCCGTGTAAACCTTTACAAACACCCAGTTTGTGCGAAAACAATCTACAACAAATATTTTAATATCAACTATCTTCATATAATCTCAATCTCCTTATAAATTTCCGGTATTATTTTTTTCTCATAGGAAAACTCATTCATATCAATGTCATCAAAAAGTCCGCAATGGATGGGAATTGCAACATCAGGATTTACCCTCTCACAAAACCTCCTTGCATCTGTAAAGTTCATATTGTTTCCCACTCCGTTTATCGGAAGAAACAGCGCATGAATATCATCGGGGATTTCTGAAAATATGTTTTCATTATAGAGCGTATCACCGGTTATGTAATACTTTTTATCTCCATCGTTTATAATTACACCGATAGCGTGTATATCACTATGCTCAGCCTTTACGGCTTTGAAGCTTATTCCGTTCTCCGACCACACCGTGCCCGCTCTGAACATAACATAGTTGTTTTTTCCCCCGTATTTTCTCACATCATCAAAAACGGAGTATGGTGCAAGCACAAGTATTTCTGTGTCTTTTCCAATCAAATCTTTTATCGTTTCAGGGTCATAATGATCAAGATGATTATGAGTAAATATCAAAACATCAGGTCTTACATCAAGCAGATTCCCCGGAACCTCCGAACGTCTATGTTTTGAAGCATCTGTTTTTCCTACGCTGTCTGAAAAATACGGGTCAACCATTATTACAGCGTTATCATTTTTAAAGACAAGCCCACCTTGTCCAAGCCATATAATCTGCACTTATATCTCCCCCTTGACAAATAATATAAATCAATTTTATAATATTTATTATCGGAATAATACAATATTCTTGTGATTTTTATTAGAAATTTTATCATCGAGGTTTTTAAAATGAAAATTATTCTTCCCGAAATCGTCGCCATCGGAATTTATAATACGGATATCTCTCAAAAAAATGTGACTGTTTCAAAAAAGCGCAAGACAACAATGTTTGAAATAGAAATACCGTTGGAAGATGGTGGCGTTTCCTACATCAACACCGATGAAGCACCGATACGTACAAATACCATTATATGTGTAAAACCGGGTCAACTCCGACACACAAAGCTTCCGTTCAAGTGTCGCTATATCCATATGATAGTAACGGAGGGGGTGCTTTTTGATATGCTTACAACACTCCCCGATTTCATCAAAACCGAAAAGACAGAAATATACACCGGACTTTTCAAAACAATGGAGAAGCTTTTTGAAAGCGGCATTGAATCCGATGAAATAATGCTTCAAAGTACTTTGCTTGAATTGATTTACACCCTTTATGGTGATTCAGAAAAAACAAAGCTACTGCACAACGCAAAAAGAAACAATCATAAGGTCGTGGAAGACACCATCAAATTCATAAAAGAAAATCTGACATCAGACTTATCTTTGGAATCTATTTCAAAGCTTGCAGGTTTCAGTCCCATTCATTTCCACAAATGCTTTAAAGCCTCCACGGGAAAAACGCTGCGTGCTTTTGTTGAGGAACAACGCATAAAAAAAGCTGTAAATATGCTCATCTCAACTTCCTGCACCCTTACGGAAATTGCATATTCCTGTGGATTCGCCTCCCAAAGTTACTTCAGTTATGCTTTCAAAAGACGAATTAAGCTCACCCCTCGGGAATATGCAAAAAAAATGTCAAAGAAATACGAGCTTACCGCCGACTGTACCGTTATTTAAGAAGAACACGAATACACTTCACCTTTCTTTCAAATATAAACAAAACAAAAATGAGCCCGATTTTTTATCGGACTCATTTTTATTGTTAAATTATTCTTCGCAACCTTTGAGAACTGCTTTACAAGCATCCGCCGACTTACAGAAGAGTTCAAGCTCTTTATCTGTAATCTTCGGAAGAAGAACTCTCTTTGCACCGCTTGAACCAATTATTGTTGGCAAGGAAAGTGCAACATCATGGATGCCGAACTCTCCGTCAAGAACCGTACTTACAGTTCTGATTGTATCGCTGTCTCTCATAAGAGAATCAACAAGAGTTGCTACGCATACTGCAACACCATAATAGGTTGCACCTTTTCTCTTGATGATCTCAGCTCCGCCTGTCTTGATTTGTTCAAGAATATTATCCTTAACTTCATCGTCAAGGCGGATTCCGTTAGAGCTGCAATAGTCCTCGATTTCAATACCCGCAATGTGAGTATTACTCCACACGGGAACCTGAGAATCGCCGTGCTCACCGATGATATAACCGTGAATGTTTGTACAGTCAATACCGGTTATATTTGCAAGGGAGCTTCTGAAACGAATTGTATCAAGTGTGGTACCGCTTCCTATGACCATACCCTTTGGAAGACCTGTCCACTTTGAAATCATATAGGTGAGAATGTCAACAGGATTTGCTACAACAAGGATAACACCACCGTTGTAGTACTTCATAATGTTAGCTGTAATATCCTTTGCAATAGCGGTGTTCTTCTTAGCAAGGTCAAGGCGAGTTTCGCCGACCTTTCTGTTTGCACCTGCAGTAATTACTATAACATTACAATCCTTAACACAGGAATAATCTCCTGCATAGACATCCATTGAACCAAGGAAAGGAAGACCGTGTGCAATATCTGCCGCCTCACCTATGGCTTTATCTGCATTAACATCAATAAGAACGAGCTCTGAGCAAATTTTCTTAAGTGCAATTGCATATGCAGATGCAGCACCGACAAAACCTGCTCCAATTATGGCTACCTTTGACTTTTTCTTTTTCATATCGTTAAATACCTCATATGATTATTGATGCGTGTTATTTTTCTTTTGAATAAAAAGGTTAGATTTTGGACTTTGCAAGCTCAACAAGAGCTGTGAAAGCTGCGGGATCGTTGTGTGCAATGTCAGCAAGCATCTTACGGTTGATATCAACGTTTGCCTTCTTGAGACCGTTCATGAAACGTGAATAGTTGATGCCGTTCATCTTTGCAGCTGCAGAAATTCTGGTGATCCAGAGACGACGGAAATCACGCTTTTTGAGCTTACGTCCTACATATGCATATGTGAGGGACTTCATAACAGCCTGGTTGGCCATCTTGAAGTGCTTGGATTTTGCACCCCAGTAACCCTTAGCAAGCTTTAAAATCTTTTTTCTTCTTTTGCGCGTCATCATTGCGCCTTTAACTCTAGCCATTCTAATTTACCTCCTATGTCGTGAATCTTAGTTATACGGGACCAAACGCTTAAGTGTTGCTTCGTTAGCAGGTGAAGCATATGCTGCCTGACGAAGACCTCTCTTGAGCTTTGTGCTCTTCTTGTTAAGAATGTGACGTCTGTTTGCGCGGTTGATTTTAACCTTGCCGTTTTTTGTTACCTTAAAACGCTTGGAAGCACCGCTGTGTGTTTTGATCTTAGGCATTTAAATTTCTCCTCTCGTAAATTAATTACTAATTTGATTTAGGTGGAACTTTAGATGTCAGAAACATAACCATCTGACGACCTTCAAGCTTGGGCACTTTATCAAGATTACCAAATTCGGCACAACCGTCCGAAAATCTTTTAAGTAACTCTGTTCCCAAGTTTGTGTGTGCAAGCTCACGTCCTTTAAAACGAACGGCAACTTTGACCTTGCATCCGGATTTGAGGAAACGGATTGCATTGTTCATTTTGACTTCAAAGTCGTGGACATCAATGCTGGGCGTCATACGAACTTCTTTTATGTCGATTACACGCTGGTTCTTTCGCGCCTCTTTTTCTCTCTTATCCTGTTCAAATTTGAATTTACCATAGTCCATAATACGGCAAACCGGCGGAACTGCCTGAGGAGCAATCTTAACAAGGTCAAGACCGCTTTCATCTGCCAGCTTTAACGCTTCATCGGCAGAAACGACTCCGACCTGATTTCCCTCGGCATCGATAAGACGAACTTCCTTATCGCGAATTTCTTCATTGATTTGATGTTCTAACTTGCTGATACTAAAGCACCTCCAAAACTTAAAAGCACGGGCAAAACTTACCCGTGCTCAAACAGACTCCTACACAAAAGTGCAAAAACAATCTTGACCTCTTTACAATGCTTGAGGTGAGGACGGGATAGCCCTACTTTCTTTTAACAGATGATAGTATACCATCATTATTCCCGAAAGTCAACAGTAAAATAAAAAATTTTTATTTAACAAAATTTTTATTGATTTATTCAACACTTCGAGGTATCCTATAATAAAGGAGTTGAGAAATATGGACAACAAATTCGGTGCAGATATCATTACACTTACCGACGACGAAGGAAACGAATATGAATTTGAGCATATTGATACAATAGAGCTTAATTCAAAGATGTACCTTGCCTTCACAGAAGCTGATGCATCCGATGATGACGAAAACGTTTCGGAAATCATCATTCTCCGTCTCGACAAGGACGAGAACGGCGAAGAAGTTTTATCTACCGTTGATGATGAAGCAGAGCTCGAAGCTGCTTATGAAGCCTTTATGGAAGAAGCTTTAGAGGAAGACGAGGAATAATTTGTGTACAGGCAGACTATTGCCATTCAATTATTCCAATGTTATAATTTAAACGTAAGGTAGGTAACCACCCTGCTCTGTGCGTGATGTATCATTTTAAACCCACATTACTATAACGGGATTCCCGCCTTCCGGAACGGATAGCAGGCCTCCTGATGTGCCGTTTGCGCATCGGACGTTGGAAGCACATGAATTTTCGGAGAGGAAACCCACCTGCGTTCGTGCAGGTTATAAACTGGTACACACGGCAGTTGCGGGGGAATTTTATTATGAATAAGTTTTCACGATTATCAATGCTTTTAGGCGATGATGCTCTTATAAAATTATCAAAGTGTCACGTTATGATATTTGGTCTTGGTGGTGTAGGCGGGTATGCCGCAGAAGCCGTTGCCCGTTCAGGAGTGGGTAAAATCACCCTTGTTGATTTCGATACCGTAAATGAAAGCAACTTAAACCGGCAGCTTTGTGCACTTACCGATACAGTCGGAAAGTTCAAAGCCGAAGTGGTTGCAAATCGACTTCGCAGTATAAATCCCGATGCGGAAATCACAGTCGATCCCGAAAGATATACAAAAGATACCTGCGAACATTTTTTTGCAATGAAGCCGGATTATATCATAGATGCCATCGACTGTGTCACCGATAAGATTCATCTTTTGTGTTCAGCAAAAGAACGTGACATTCCGGTTATATCATCTATGGGTACAGGAAACAAGCTTGATGCAACAGCTTTTCGGGTCTCAGACATTTCAAAGACAAAAATGTGTCCCCTCGCAAAGATTATGCGAAAAGAGTTAGGTGTCCGTGGAGTCCGACACCTGAAGGTCGTTTATTCAGAAGAGACACCCGTCATCAACACAAGAACACCCGGAAGTGCTGCATGGGTTGTTGGTACTGCCGGTCTCATTCTCGCAGGAGAAGCAATTAAAGACCTCATTTCTCAGACAAATGACTAATCGTTTGTCTGAGTTTTTTCTTTTTTCACTCTTCTCGGGTCGTGCTCAAGGACTTCCCATCCCTTTAAAGGAAGTCTTTGCATGGAATTGAATATTTTAACGGAATATCCGGGATACTTTGAGTTCATCTGTGCGACAAATTCTTTTATCTCCTGCCGCTTGGTATTCCCTGCCGCAGGGCATAAATTTTTGACTACCGGAAGATTTAAACGCCGCACCGTTCCGCGTATGATTCTCTCATCGGCATATAAAAGCGGCCTTATCTGCCATATCCCTTTTCTGTCGAGATGTGTTACGGGAGAAAAACAAGAAATTCTGCCTTCGAAAATCTGTGACATAACGAAAGTTTCAACTGCATCGTTGAAATTGTGTCCCAAAGCAATTTTGTTACAGCCGAGACGCAATAATTCATCGTGAAGAACTCCCCTTCTCATTTTGGCACAGAGAGCACAGGGGTTTTCTTCTTTTCTTATATTGAATATGATATCAAAAATATTGCTTTCAACCACGGAGTATTCTACATTATATTTCTCGCAGATTTCCCTTATGGGAGAAAAATCACTTTTTCCCGGATCAGAATCCACGGTTATAGCTTTTATTTCAAAGCTCTTGGGATAAAATCTCCGAAGCTCCGCAAGAGCAACAAGGAGCATAACAGAATCCTTGCCACCCGAAACTCCTACGGCGATAATGTCGCCATTTTCTATCATTTTGTACTCAGCCACGCACTTTCTGACCAAACTTAGCATACGTTGCATCGAAAAAACCTCCAAAAATTTTAAATTGCAATTTGAGAAAACGAGAGAAATCGAGAGAAAACGAGAGAAATCGAGAGATTGAAAAGTGTAAATTAAAAAAATCAAAAATTGTTGTTGACTTTTTTCTCAAAAGTGTGTATGATATAACCTGTTCGCAATTAGATTATATACTAAGTGACGGTAAAAGGGAATGTTTTTTTACATTCTTTTTTCCCGACACTTAGAAAATCCGTTGCGAAACAAAAAATAACGGAGGTAGCAAAATGTCTACATTTATGGCAAACGAAAAGACAGTTACCCGCAAGTGGTACATCCTTGATGCTGCTAACAAGCCCCTCGGTGCAACCGCTGCTCAGGCTGCTGTTCTTCTTCGTGGAAAGCACAAGACAGATTACACACCGCATGTTGACTGCGGAGATTTCGTAATCGTCATCAACGCTGAAAAAGCAATCCTTACAGGAAACAAGCTCAACCAGAAGTATTACCGCACTCACTCCGGATACGTTGGCGGCCTCAAAGAGGTTCAGTATCGCATTCTCATGAAGGAAAAGCCCGAGCTCGCTATGGAGCTTGCTGTTAAGGGAATGATTCCGAGAACAGTTATCGGCAGAAAGGCTCTCAGCCGCCTCAAGGTATTTGCAGGTGCAGAGCACATCCATGCAGCTCAGAAGCCGGTAGCATTCACTTCGTATGAGGAGGTAAAATAATGTATAAGCCTAAGAAACCTTATTTTTACGGCACAGGAAGAAGAAAGTCTTCTGTTGCAAGAGTTCATGTTTACCCCAATGGTAGCGGTAAAATAACAATCAACAACCGTGAGATTGACAACTATTTCGGTCTCGATACACTTAAGCTCATCGTTCGTCAGCCCCTCGTTTCAACAGATATGCTTGATAAGGTTGACATTGATGCAACAGTTATCGGTGGCGGTGTTACAGGTCAGGCAGGTGCTATCCGTCATGGTATCGCTCGTGCTCTTCTCAATGTAAACGAAGAGTTCCGTGCAGTACTCAAGAAGGAAGGCTTCCTCACTCGTGACCCGAGAATGAAGGAACGCAAGAAGTACGGTCTCAAAGCTGCACGTCGTGCTCCCCAGTTCTCAAAGAGATAATTATTATCTTACAAAGACAAATGTATCCCCGAAACCATCACGGTTTTCGGGGATTTCTTTATTTAAATTTCATTCTGCTTTATGCTATAATCATTACACTTATCTAAAATAAATGGTGGTATGAAAAATGAAAAAAGCGGCTATTGTTTATGCATCAACGCATCATGGCAATACACTCAAATTGGTCAATGCAATTTCCGAAAAGCACGATGTTGTGCTGATTGACGCCACGCAACAAAAACAAGCTGATCTTTCGGAATATGATATAATAGGGTTTGCTTCCGGCATTGATTTCGGAAAGTTTTATAGTTCTGTCGAAAATTTCTTGAAAGAGAATTTACCTAAACACAAAAAAGTATTTTTCTTATATACTTGCGCCAAAACGAGCAATCGGTTTACAAAGTCTATAATTGCTGAAGCAAAACAAAAAGAAGCGATTTTGTTAGGCGAATACGGCTGTAAAGGTTACAACACTTACGGACCATGGAAGATAATCGGCGGAATGAATAAGAAGCATCCGACCGAAACGGAAATCGCTGAAGCTGTCAGCTTTTTCGAATCTTTATTACTTATATAAAAGCAAATGTATTCCGGTACAAGCGATACCAATTCCAAGCATTGTGAATCCTGATGTTACATCAAGTTTATCTAACAATGAAGTTACAACAACTGCTATTCCCATTGCAAGAGGAACGACCTTCAAAAGA
This sequence comes from Oscillospiraceae bacterium, assembly GCA_017435965.1. Lineage (GTDB taxonomy): Bacteria > Bacillota > Clostridia > Oscillospirales > JAAYXM01 > SIG480. The sequence goes on along the minus strand of JAFSEA010000050.1, from coordinate 8,545 downwards.
AATTCAAACAAATAAGATGCTCCTTTATGTCCGGTTGGCGGCACGGATTTTGCATTCATCAGTTCTTCAACCGAAACGCCGAGAATTTCCGCCAATTTAGGGATTGTTTGTGTGTCCGGACACGCAACATCCCTCTCCCACTTTGAAACTGCCTTATCGGTAATGTTCAGCATATCCGCAAGTTCTTTTTGAGTCTTCCCTTTTTCCCTTCGTAATGTGCTGATAATTTCTCCCATAGATTTAGTTGACATACACATTTTCTCTCCTTTATATTTTTGTATTCAGTATAGCGCCCCATTCTTCAAAAGTAAACCGAAGCGAGGTAGAGTTTACTAAACCACAAGTTTATTTCGATTCAAAAAGCGTGTCACAATTTGTGATTTTCACAAATCGTGACACGCCAGTCATTTATTCACCCTGATTCTCTTCGTTATTCTGCTGTTCGGCAATATTTTCACTTGCCGGGTCTTCTTTTTTTGCACTTACTTTAGCATCTATTTTTTCTTTCCAGACGCCGATTTTTCTTACGACTGCACGATAGTTCGACTGAACGCTCTCAATTATCTTTGCAGTTTTCGGTTTGAAGAACATATCAAGCTTTCCGACAAAATCGCATCTTTCACCTGCAAAACCTGCCTTAAAACGAATAAGTCCGTCGAGAGTTGTTTTTTCCATATCGCCCGTTATTCCTCGGAAATCATAAATATTGCAATTATTTTCAATAGTCCACTTAATCATTTCCCATTGCATCATATAATTAGGCATACGATTTCGCTCACGGTTACTGCTTGCCCCATAGAGATACCAGACCTTATCTCCGTAAAGAATTGCAACTGCACCTGAAAGCAACTGACCTTCATATTCAATTAAATAAAGTCGAAGATTATTTGGTGCCAACGCATCATACATATCCTCAAAATATTTAAGACTTCTTGCCATAAAGCCGTCACGAACAGCTGTTTCTTTCATAACCTCCACAAAAGCAGGGAGATCCTCCTTTGTTCCTATGCGACAGGTTACTCCTTTTTTTGCAGAAAGGCGGACATTATAACGGGTTTTTGAATGGAATGCTGCAAAAATCTCTTCTTCATTTCTGCCATTTATGGGAAGTCTGTAAACGTATCTTGCCTGAAGATATTCCGGACGATGTTTTGTATTATGGACAACAAATCCGGCTGAACAAAGATCATTTAAATAAGGGTCATCATCCAGTATATCAGGGTCAATTGACAATTCATATGCATTATACTTATCACCAAGTTTTCTTGCTTCAGCAAGAAGTTCAAGCAAAGTATTTGTATCTCCGTCTGAAGTTACCGGACCTCTTGGACAATACATATGAGTATACCTTGTTTTCGGAACTTTGCTTGTCATAATAAGCATACTGCCGAGAACATTTCCGTTTTCATCGCAGGACATATATGCATCACATTTCCACGGCTTTTTGAATGCAGCCCATTTAAGAGATTTTACAAAGTGTCCGCGAGGATGTCCCGCCACAAAATCCTCATATTTTTTTGCGGTATCTTTACTATCCACATAAACTATCATAGCAAACTATTTCCTTCCTCTCATTCTTCTGACAAAAGCCGCAAGCTTTCTCATTATCCTAACATACAATTCATCAAGCTTATTGTAAACTATATCAATACGTCCGACAAAAGAGCAAAGCTCTCCTCCGAAACGCTTTTTGAACCTGACAAGACCTTCAATGGGTGTGAGCTTATCGCCCTCTCCTGCTATTCCACGCATATCATAAAGAAAAGCCCCATTATCCCTTGACCAACGTTGCATTTCCCATTGCATCAAAAAATTGGGAGAGGTTTCTTTATATTCATCGCTGCTTCCGGCATACATATGCCATGTTTTTTTACCAAACTTCAAGAGAACAGATGCCGCAATCGGAGTGCCTTCATATTCCACAACGAACACTTTGAAACATTCTTTTCCCATTGCATCATACATATCATAGAAATACTCACAACCGCGAGCGGTAAAGCCGTCTTTCTTCGCAGTATTTGCAAGAAGCTCACAAAAAACGGGAATATCCTCACGACCGCCAACTCTGCAAACCGCACCACTTTTAATGGAAGAACGTACACTATATCGAGCTTTTGAATGATAAGATGTCATAAGCTCATCATCAGTCTTATTAACATCTATGCGAAAAACAGAAAGCGGTTGAAGAATTCCGTTATCGCATCGATTTTCTCCGATTCTTGCACCTATCGTCTCAAAATATTCCAACCACACTTCATCGGAGGTTGTTATATCAGGATCAAGAGTAAGCTTATAGGCCTTATTTTCTTTTGCAATTTTCTCTGCTTCCTCCAAAAGTTCCGCCAACACTTCTGTATTGTTTCTGTTGCATATCGGACCTCGAGGAGCATACAAGTACTTTTTCTTTGTGTGGCGCACTTCTTGCAAAAACAGAAGCATTACTCCCCTGACATTTTCACTATCATCAAGGGACATAATCATAAAGCTTTTCTGTTTTTTCTTAAACTCTCCCCATTGAGCAGATTGCATAAAATGAGAATGCTCATTTTCTTCAAGAAATGCGGTGTATTTATCGTAATCAGCCTGTGTAACTCGTTTTATCATAACCATAAGCCCCAACAAAATATAATTAAACTTATTTTACCATATGTTGACACAAAAAACAACCGGTACCGCAAATTTAATGCGATACCGGAGAAAAACATCAGTCAAAACAAGTTCCAAAACGCTTCTCGTGGCAATTATCACTCAACCGATAATTGCACGGACATCCGCAACAATCTATACATCTGCATTTTGCATAACTGTCACAACAACTTTCTCTTCCTCCTGCATCAACGTATCGCATTCGCACTTCTCTTGATTTTTTACAACACATTGATCTGCCAAACAGAGAATTTAAAAGATTCATACATTATCCTCCCTCCGATTTTTTCGGGACAAACTTTCTGTCCAATACAATATATGAAAAAACAGAAATTTTGTTGCAAATTTATTTGCCATATTTCCTCTAAGGTGGTATAATAACATTATAAAATATTTGATTGGATGATTTTTGTGAAATTTAATTGGTCTGATGAAGTTAAAACAAAAATAATTTCAAATTCACTGATTGCGATTATTGCAATTTCCTTTTATTTTCTCATAGGAAAGATTACCATCTTATGGGACGCTGTAAATGCTCTTTTTGATCTTCTTTCTCCATTTTTCATCGGTTTCGTAATAGCTTACCTTTTTGTTCGTCCCGTATGCTCGGTCGAATCCTTTCTGGAGAAATATGTTTTCAAAAAAAGCAAAAAAAAAGTTGCCATCCGCGGTTTATCAATAGGCATTGTTGTCATTTTCTTTTTGGCTTTGTTTGCTTTCATAATATCATTGATTATCCCCGAGATCATCGAAAGCGTTCTTTCCCTTGCAAAAAATGCCGATGGTTATATCAATGGCGTGAATGAATTTCTTTCCGGAATTGCAAATAAGCACGGAATCAAATATACTCACTTATCCGATTTTATAGGCTCTTCTCAGGAATTGTTCAAAAATATAATGAGTTACGCAGCAGATGCTTTACCTGAAATTTTAGACTTTTCCATCTCAATCGGTTCAGGAATTTCCAACTTTTTCATCGGTTTTATTCTTGCTCTCTATATGTTGAGCAACAAAGAGTTATTTGCCGCACAAACAAAAAAAATAATTTATGCTTTTTTCCCGAAAAGAGCCACCAAAGAGACCCTATCCACTTTCCGCTTTTTGCACGAGACATTCGGAAAATATTTATCCAGTCAGATTCTTGATTCTATAATTCTCGGCTTCTTAGTCTTTATTTGTATGTCAATTTTTGGTATGGAATATGCCTTGTTGATAAGCCTCATAATAACCATTTCCAACTTAATTCCCTTCATCGGCCCCATAATTGGAACTATTCCCAGTTTCTGCATTCTTTTAATGGTAGATCCCATCAAGGCTCTTTGGTTCCTTGTTATGATTCTTGTACTTCAGCAATTTGATGCAAACGTTATGCAACCTAAAATAGTAGGAAAAACAACCGGTCTTTCTTCTTTTTGGGTTATCTTATCTGTTATAATCGGAGGAGCTCTTTTCGGTGTTATGGGTGTTTTTCTCGCAGTACCCGCTTTCTCCGTTCTTTACACGTTTGCAAAACGATATGTTGAAAAGCGATTAAAAGAAAGAAATTTATCTCCAAAAACAAAAGATTACTACTAATTAAGCTATATTTCACAAATACAAAAACTCGCACCTCCAAAAGCAACAGCCTTTGGAGGTGCATATTTTTTGTATAAAATTCTTACTATCGAGAATTCCTGCCAAGTTCGAATGCTTTTTTGTTCATTTCAAGAAATTTCACCGGTACACTCTGCTCAATAGCCTGCATCCATTCTTCAACGGTTGCATCAAAATAATTTGAAAGACGACCCATAAGAACAATATTTACCGCCTTTGATGAGCCCGCCTCTTCAGCAAGCTTCAATGCATCAAATGCATCAAGGTCAATACCAGCATCCGACATTTTCTCCGCAAGCTTTGCAGGGTACTCTGCAGCACCCGTTATAACCGGCATTGGATTTATCTGCTGAGTGTTTGTTATTATCTTTCCTCCGGCTTTGAGATACTCTGTCCAACGGGCAGCTTCAAGAAGCTCGAAAGATACAATAAAATCAGCCTCACCCTTATCAATAATGGGAGAATATACCTTCTCACCATATCGAACATATGTGACAACACTTCCGCCACGCTGACTCATTCCGTGAACTTCAGATACTTTGATATCATATCCCTTTGTGAGAAGAAGACGGCCGAGAAGCTTTGAAGCGAGAAGGCTTCCCTGTCCACCTACGCCGACTATCATAACATTTTTCGTTGCCATAATCTTAATCCTCCTTCGGTGCGTGAAGTGCATCAAACTTACAGAGCTGTTCACATACTCCGCAACCTGTACACAAGGTATTGTCAATCTTAGCTTTTCCGCCAATCATACTGATTGCCGGGCATCCGATCTTCATACACATCTTACAGCTCTTACACTTATCTGCTTCCACAACAAGAGGCTTGTTGTGTTTTACATATTTAAGCAATGCACAAGGACGTCTTGAAATGATTACAGACGGCTCTGCAACTGCAAGTTCTTCCTTTATTGCAGTTTCGCATTCTTTAAGGTTATATGGGTCAACAACACGCACACGGGCAATTCCCATAGCCTTACAGAGTGCTTCAAGGTCAATCTTTGAAGCAGGATCGCCCTTGAGGTTATAGCCCGTAGTTGGATTCTGCTGATGACCTGTCATACCCGTGATAGAGTTATCAAGGATAATTACGGTGGAATTTGATGCATTATATGCGATATTGACAAGACCTGTCATACCGGAATGCATAAAGGTTGAGTCACCGATAACTGCAACAGTTTTTCCGTCACTCTCGCCACCGTTTGCCTTATTGAAACCGTGAAGTCCCGAGATCGAAGCGCCCATACAGATTGTGCTGTCAAGTGCCGAAAGTGGCGGAACAGCACCGAGGGTGTAACATCCGATATCGCCGTGAACGGTAATTTTATTCTTTGCAAGAGTGTAGAAAAGACCTCTGTGAGGACATCCTGCACACATAACCGGAGGACGCGGAGGAATTGCATCGGAGAGCTTTACTCCGCAGGCAGTTTCCTTGCCGAACTTATCTGCAACAAGATTCTGGCTGAGCTCATCAATGCAGGAGAACATATCCTTACCCGAAACCTCAATGCCGAGATTCTTGCAATGCTCTTCAACAAAGCCGTCAAGTTCCTCAACAACAATGACTTTTTCAACGCTCTTTGCGAAATCTTCGATAAGCTTTACCGGAAGCGGCCAAATCATACCGAGCTTAAGAACCGGGAATTTGTCACCAAAAACTTCTTTTACATACTGATAGGAAGTTGACGAAGTAATAATACCAACACTCTTATCACTTCCCTCTTCAACGCGGTTAAAGGATGCAGTTTCTGCATATTCGACAAGAGCTGCTGTTCTCTCTTCAACAACAGGATGGCGACGTTTTGCATTGCCGGGCATCATAATATATTTTGCCGGATTCTTTTCGTAATCCTTTTTTACTTCTATTCTGTCGGAAGTTTCAACAACACTCTGTGAGTGAGCAACACGGGTGCACATCTTTATGAGCACGGGAGTGTCAAACTTCTCGGAAATTTCATAACCGAGCTTTGTAAACTCAATAGCCTCCATTGAATCAGCCGGCTCAAGCATCGGGATTTTTGCTGCTTTTGCATAATGTCTTGAATCCTGCTCATTCTGTGAGCTGTGCATACCGGGGTCATCTGCAACTGCGATAACCATACCTGCATTGACTCCGGTATAAGAAATTGTAAAGAGAGGGTCTGCCGCAACGTTGAGTCCAACGTGCTTCATACCGCAGAAGCTACGCTTTCCTGCCATACAAGCGCCGAAAGCCGACTCCATTGCAACCTTTTCATTAGGTGCCCACTCTGCATATATTTCATCGTACTTTGCCACAATCTCGGTAATTTCGGTGCTTGGTGTGCCCGGATAGCTTGAAACAAAGCTACAGCCACCCTCATAAAGACCTCTTGCAACGGCTTCATTGCCGAGCATAAGTTTTTTCATTTTTATTCCTCCTGTTCGTTTATCAACTCGTCTTCAAACAAAGTGCTTGCTCAGATAAGTTTTCAGCCTGTAATCTGCGCTTCAACAAGGCTTCCCTTACAATATTTTTCACGAAGAACCGGTTTTTCAATCTTACCCGTGGGGTTACGGGGAACTTTATCAAAGAAAATCTTTCTCGGTCGCTTATATCTCGGAAGCTGACCGCAGAATTCATTTATCTCATCCTCTGTACAAGTCATATCTTCCTTGATTTCTATAATCGCCGCACAAATTTCACCGAGACGGGCATCGGGAAGACCTATTACCGCAACATCCTTGATTTTATCATAGGCACGAAGGAAATCTTCAATCTGAACCGGATAGAGGTTTTCGCCACCGGAAATAACAACATCCTTCTTACGGTCTACAAGGAAAATGAAGCCGTCTTCATCTTCTCTTGCCATATCTCCGGTATACAACCAGCCGTCTTTGAGAACATCATTTGTTGCTTCTTCATTTTTATAGTAGCAGAGCATAACTCCATCACCGCGAACTATAAGCTCTCCGACATCGCCGCGTTCTACTTCTTTTCCATTCTCATCAACAATTTTTGTTTCCCAATTATATCCTGCTTTGCCTATTGCACCGACTTTATGTACATTCTCGACACCGAGGTGTACGCAGCCGGGACCGATAGACTCAGAAAGACCATAGTTTGTGTCGTACTGATGATGGGGGAAAACTTCAAGCCAACGCTTTATGAGACTCGGCGGAACGGGCTGTGCTCCGATGTGCATAAGGCGCCATTGCGAAAGCTGATACTTTTCCATATCAAGTTTTCCCGATGCAATTGCATCAAGAAGATCCTGTGCCCACGGAACGAGAAGCCAAACTATTGTGCATTTTTCTTCCGTTACTGCACGGAGAATCCATTCAGGCTTTACGCCACGCAGAAGAACCGCACGGCTTCCCGAAAGAAGAGATCCGAACCAATGCATTTTTGCACCTGTATGATAAAGAGGCGGAATGCAGAGGAAAACATCATCCCTTTTCTGACCATGATGATTCTGCTCTGTTTTGCAGGAGCAGACAAGAGCCTTGTGATTATGCAAAATCGCTTTCGGGAAACCTGTTGTTCCCGAAGAAAAATAAATTGCCGCGTAATCATCCTCTTCCAATGCTACCGGAGGAGCACTTGATGAGCAATAGCCTGTAAGTGCAAGGCAATCCTCCGAATATGCAGGCGCATCTTTGCCAACAAAGAAAAGAGTTTTGACATTGCCGAGATTATCAGCAATTGCATCCATACGGCTTACAAACTCAGGTCCGAAAACAAGGACTTCAACATCGGCAAGATCAAGACAATATTTGATTTCATCACTTGAATATCTGAAATTCATAGGTACTGCAATACAACCTGCTTTGAGAATTCCGAAATAAATCGGAAGCCACTCAATGCAGTTCATAAGAAGAACTGCAACCTTTGTTCCCCTTTTAAGACCACGGCTGAGCAGAAGATTTGCAAAACGGTTTGCACGTCTGTCAAAATCCTTCCACGTAAGCTCACGGCGATACGGAACATCTGTACCGGCACTTTCAATAAGATTAAAATCCCACCAGGTTGTTATCCGATCCCTTTCCTCTGATGGGTTAAGTTCAACAAGAGCGGTTTCAGCTCCATATAATCTGGCGTTTCTTTCAAGAAAATCTGTAATAACCATTTTCTTTTCTCCTTTTCTTATTTTGGCAGAAAACAGAAATATCCCCTGCCCAAAAGCAGAGGACGAAAAAATTTCGTGGTACCACCTCAGTTTACCGTGCCGCTTATGGCACAGCCTCATTGAAAAGCTATATCGGGCAAACCCGTCTTTACCTACTAAAAAACGTTCAGCAAAGCCGCTCAGAAAGGTAATTCCGCCCACAAGCCACGCCGTCTCGCA
>JAFSEA010000049.1 GCA_017435965.1 Oscillospiraceae bacterium | reverse complement strand
AGATGTCTCACCCAACAACAGGTTGCAGGAATTCTGAAGATATCGCAAGTTCAGGTGTCAAGAGTAGAAAAGAGAGCTATAAACAATTTAAAAAGTAAACTGACCGGACTGTAAGAAAAACAGTCCGGTCAGTTTTTTTCACCTTACCATTGCGGCTTCTTTCGTTTTGCCGCAATCAGACAAGCCACCGTTCCGAGTGCGGCTACGCCTATCCAGATTGCGATAGTTATGTTCCAGCCGTAGTTTTTTGAGATAAAAGCAATGCCATAGGTTGAGATTGCACTTCCGATATAAGTAAACGCATTGAGCACTCCCGATGCGGTTGACGCATTCTTAAAATACGACGGCACCATACATACAAGAATCAGGTTGACACCGTGCATTGAGCCTGCAAGGACTGCCATAAGAAATACCGAAAGTATGGGTTGTACTCCGAGGGATATATAAAGAAGCACCGATGCCATAACGCCTGCAACAAATATATAACCTGCAAGCAAAATCTCATTTCTAACCTTATTATTCCGAAGCCATAACGTTATATTGAAGCAGATGATACTGAATATGGGAAGGATAACTCCGGTAAGGATTGAGATAGCTTCACCGAGGTTGTAATTGTCGTTTACAAAGGTTGGCATCCATGTTGTGATACCGTCACGAAGTGCACCCTGGGAAACTATTCCGATAACGATTGCCACAAGAGCGAAAAGTGTGAAGGGATGCTTTTTCTCCATACCATCGTCTTTCTTTTCTACGTCACGCTTTTTCTTTGATACCGAAGTATCGACGTTTCGGAGGGCATAAAGCCAAATCACAACCATAATCAGACAAGCTATGGCAGGAATGGCAAAAACGCCCTTCCAGCCGATTGTGTTGAGGCAGATAAACGAAACGACATAAATTGCGATTGTTCCTATCGAGCTTCCCCGGTTAACCTTTACTGTTGCAGTTCTGTATGTATCATCATCAAAGAGTATTGTCATTATCTTTACAAGGGGCGGCCACATAAAGCTCTGTGCGAAACCGTTTACTGCCCAGACCGATGCCATCTGCGTGGTATCTGCACAGAACGGGATGAGAGTATTCATTGCGGCAGTAAGCAAAAGCCCGAAGCACATAAGATATTTCGGATTGAACCTGTCTCCGAGAACGCCGCTCACGAGTTGACCGACACCATATGTGATGAAGGCAACTGTCGGAGCAAGAGAGAGTTCATCTTTGGTAAAGCCATCCATTCCCTCTATAACAGCACCGAAGTTTATGCGGGATATATAACTTGTGAAATATACTGTTGCAAAAAGCAACATCATAAGCTTAATTTTCTTTTTATCACAAAGTTTACTCATATAAGACTATTCCCTTCCCATTCATCCGCACAAGACGCTCCCACAAGCTTTGCTATTGTGGGCGTTATATCCATAATATTCACCTGTTCTTTTATCTCTCCCGGAACGAAATCCGGACCCATTGCCATAAACGGGATAATCATATCCTCGGGCATTTCCGTACCGTGAATTCTATCGTGACCGCCATGGTCTGCAGTAATGATAAATGTGTATTCTCCCTCAAACTTTTCAACCACACGGGCAATTTGCTCCCAGGATGCCCTTACAGACTCCATATACTTTTCTGTCATCCATCCAAAGTCATGTCCTGCACCATCGGGATATCCGATATAGAGAAAAACAAAATCAGGAGAGTTCTCCGAAATATATCTGATTGCATCATCGGTATTTCTTACAGCTGTTTCCGACAGTTCTCTTGCCTCAAAGCGTGAATACGCAATGTTTCCCGGTCTCCACAAATCACGAAGCTGTTCCCAGTCATAGAAAACCGCAGAGGTTTTCTTTGCAGCATCAAGCTGTTCTATAATGCCGTTTACAGGGCGAACCGGCGGCATATAGAGATTGGTTGTTATACCGTGTCTTTCAGTGGGAACACCTAAAAACAGCGACATATGGCACGGAAGAGTTACCGAAGGAAAAACAGTTTCCGCTTTCATTGTATATGCGCTTTTTTTCATAAATTCCTTGACATAAGGAAGATTTTCCATTGCATCAGGACGCATTCCGTCGCATAAGATCAAGATTACTTTTCTGTTCATAGCTCATTATCCTTTCAGTATAGTCAGATTGTTTTCTTTATAAAGCTCAAAGATACTATCGGGTAGCTTTGAGTCGCTTACATAGATGTGTTCGGGAGAAACATCGCATAATTTAATAAGTGATGCTTTTTCAAACTTACTGCTGTCTGCAAGTATAATCACCTTATCTGCAGTTTTAAGGAGCATACGTTGAACCTCGGAAAGATTGAGGTTAAAATCCGAAACTCCCGTGCTTATTGAAACAGCAGTCGGAAAAATAAAGGTTTTGGAAACGTGAATGTCGCCGTAAGCCTTTGTTGCTATGGGACCGTAAAATGCTCTCTCTCCCTTTTCAAACATCCCACCGATAAGAATAGTATTTATTCCGGCAACAGAAGAAAGAGTTTCAAACACTCCAAGAGCATGGGTAACAACAGTGAGGTCGGAAAATCTTTCTTTTAAAACCTCTGCAAACTCCATTGCAGTTGTTCCTGCATCTATTGCTATGGTATCACCGTTTTCAACAAGGTTTGCCGCAATTTTTGAAAGCTCAAACTTTAGTGCCCGATTTTCGTCCTTTCTCACAGAAAAATCCCCTGCAGGCTTTACGTGGGTTATCTGAATCGCTCCGCCATGCACTCGGGACAGCATATTCTTCTTCTCTAAATTGAGAAGGTCACGACGGACAGTTTCAACAGATACATTGAATTTTTTAACTAAGTCCGAAACGGTTACGGCACCGTTTTTATTTACTTCTTCACATATTCGCCTTTGTCTTTCATTTGCAAGCAACCACAATCACCTCCGGTAATATCCACATAATACCACAAAAGTCCACACAAGTCAACAAAAAGAAAGAAGGAAATCGTCCTTCGTGACAACTTCCTTCTTGTTTCTTATTTCTTCTTATCGTGAGTGAAACGATGCCAGCCACCGATATTTTCAGGGTCACCCTCATCTCCCGGAAGAAGGTCTTTATAGTTTTCACAGACCTTTCTGAAAGCACCTGCATACTGTTCAATCAATTCCTTATCAAAGTGTTTAAACCACGGAAGGTGGAAAGTGAGTCTTCCTATTCCCTCTGCAACCGTGAGGTCATTATCCAACTCACGGACATCCTTATCGGAGTTTGCGATACGCGTTGGTTTTCCATCGTTAAACACATCTGCAGTCTTGAAGAGGTTATGAGTGTGAAGCGGACGGTTGCAACCTGCCGTCACACCACCTTCAACACCTTCTGCCCTGATTGCTTCCGTGAAGCGTGTGACAGAAAGACCGCCAAGCTCTTCAGGTACATAAATGCCCGTTGTTGCATACCAACCTGCCATTGTTGAGCCTGTGCTGTAGTCAACACGGCGGGGACGCATTCCCGGAAGGCCATCAATAAGGTCAAGGAAGTAGTTCATTGCCTTATCGATTTCTGCACAACGCTCATCATAGTATTTAATCTGTACTCTTCCCATAGCAGAAGAAAGCTGATGCATTCTGAACTTGAATCCTCCGAGAGGAAGTCCTGCAAGGGGTTTGAGATAATCTGTTTCAATATCCTTGGCTGAAAAGCGTTCATACATACCAAAAGCGATTGCACGCTCATAAATCTCACGGTTATCGGTGTGAAGTATTCCGGCTTCACCCATAGCAAAAGACTTGCCCGACATAAGAGAAGCCGCGCCTACATCGCCGATTGTACCAAGCATTCTGCCTTTATACTTACCGCCCTGTGCATGGGAAACATCTTCGATAACCTTGACATTATGCTTTCTTGCGATTTCCATAATTTCATCCATATCTGCGGGATAGGATTCATAGTGGACAACAACAATAGCCTTTGTTTTATCTGTAATCTTCGCTTCAAGCTTTTTGGGGTCAAGGTTTCTTGTTATGGGATCGATATCACAGAAAACAACTGTTGCACCAAGGTTATATACGGCTGTACAGCTTGCCCAGTATGTAACTGCCGGACAAATGATTTCATCGCCGCGACCAACTCCGCAACCGAACATTGCACAATGAAGAGCTGATGTTCCGTTATTTGTGCCGAGAGCATATTTTGAACCTGTCCATTTACACCAGTCTTCTTCAAAAGCCTTTGTGATATCCGAGCCGCTCATTTTGCGCTTACGCAGAGCATCAAGAACAGCTTCTTCATCTTCTTTTGTTACAATTGGCCAATCAAATATTGTGCCGGCATCTTTTGTTACAAACTTTTCTCCACCTAAAAGTGCAAGTTTTGACATTTCAAATTCCTCCAAAAGTTTAAAAATGTGGACAAAACCTCTGTCGGGCTTTTGTCCGACAGAGGTTTTAATAATTATTTATCTCCGACTTTCTTCTTGTGGTCGATTCTGTGCCATCCGCCGAGCATTTCGGGATCGCCGGGATCATCTGCAAGAAGCTCTTTATAATTTTCTGCAACCTTCTTGAATGCGTTAGCATACTGCATAACAACATCATGATCATATCCGCGGAACATCGGGAGAGAGAATGTGCGTCTTGCGATACCTGAAGCAACTTCAAGGTCAGCATCCATCTCACGAACGTCCTTATCGGAGTTTGCAATACGAGTGGGCTTGCCATCGCCGAAAACGTCGGCAATCTTAAAGAGGTTATGAGTGTGAAGCGGACGGTTGCAGCCAGGGTTTGCACCGTCTTCTACACCCTCTGCTCTTACAGCCTCGCAGAAGCGTGTCATTGAAAGACCGCCAAGCTCTTCACTTACGTATGTAGCAACAGGTGCATACCAACCTGCCATCGTTGTTCCTTCTGCATAGTTCGGGCGATGAACCTTGATACCCGGAACATTATCAAGGACATCACAAAGCTCATTCATAGCCTTGTTGATTGCGGCGCAACGCTCATCATAATACTTGAGCTGAACTCTTCCCATTGCGGAAGAAACCTGATGCATTCTATGCTTGAATCCGCCGAGAGGAAGTCCTGCAAGAGGCTTTAAGTATTCAGTGTGAACTGTATCGGGATCACCGAAACGCTCATAAGAGCCGAAAGCAACTGCACGCTCATAAATTTCAATGTTGTCGGTGTAAAGCATACCTGCCTCACCGATAGCGAGAGACTTTTCTGACATAAGAGAAGCGGCACCAACATCACCGATTGTACCGAGTTTCTTACCCTTATACATTCCGCCCTGTGCATGGGAAACGTCTTCGATAACTTTTACATTGTGCTTCTTTGCAACAGCCATAATTGCATCCATATCTGCAGGATTTGAGCAATAATGAACAACAACGATAGCCTTTGTTTTATCTGTAATCTTTGCCTCAATTGACTTTGCATCTGCGCAACGGTTTTCAGGATCGATATCACAGAAAACAACTGTTGCACCGAGGTTATAAGCTGCCGTACAGCTTGCCCAGTATGTGGTGGACGGGCAGATGATTTCATCGCCGCGACCTACACCGCAACCGAACATTGCTGCGTGGAGAGCCGCAGTACCGTTATTTGTTCCGAGGGCATATTTACAGCCCATCCAAGCACAAAATTCTTTTTCAAACTGCTTTGTGATATCCGTGCCACTCATTGCACCGTTGCGGATAACTTCGAGAACAGCCTCTTCATCTTCTTTTGTAACGACAGGCCATGCAAAGACGTCGCTTCCATCGTGCTTGCCTGTTTTCTTATAAGTGACGGCTTTAGGACCGCCGAAAATTGCGAGCTCTGACATAATCAATTCCTCCTGATTTCCGGGAAGTTTTCTTCCCTTATATTCTTTCCAAATTCTATCAAAAAGTGTTGTTTTTGTCAATGCCGTTTACCCAAAATTGGCAATATAGTCCAAAATCAAGACAATATATCAAAAGAAACGGCAGTCGGTGATTTCCGACTGCCGAATGAAGCACTAAACTTTAATTATTTGGATTTCTTGGAATGGTTGAAGAAGTGGTATCCGCCGAGCTTCTCAGGATCACCGGGATCATCAGCAAGGAGTTCCTTGTAGTTTGCGCAAACCTTCTTGAATGCGTTTACATACTGGTCGATAACTTCCTTATCAAACTTCTTGAACCACGGAATGTTATATACACGCTTACCGATGTTCTCGGAGACCTCAAGGTCCTTATCCATCTCGCGGACATCTTTGTCTGCGAATGCAATACGTGTGGGCTTGCCATCGTTATAAACGTCAGCAGTATTATATACACCGTGTGTGTGGAGAGCAAGGTTACATCCGGGGCCGATAGGTGCGCCTTCTGCACGAAGAGCTTCACAGAAACGTGTGACAGAAAGACCTTCAAGCTCTTCGGGAATGTAGAGACCGTGTGCTGCATACCAACCTGCCATATTTGAACCGGTCTTTTCGTCTACACGGTGAGCACGGATACCGGGAACACCTTCGAGCTGATCCCAGAAGTAGTTCATAGCCTTGCGGATTTCTGCGCAACGCTCATCGTAGTACTTGAGCTGAACACGACCGCAAGCAGAAGAAAGCTGATGCATTCTGTGCTTATGACCACCGAGGGGAAGACCTACGAGGGGCTTGAGGTATTCAGTCTCGGTTGCATCTGCTGTGAAACGCTCATATGTACCAAAAGCGATTGCACGCTCGTAAATCTCACGGTTATCTGTCTGGAGAATACCGGCTTCACCGATAGCGAAAGACTTACCTGCCATAAGAGAAGCAGCAGCAACGTCACCGATTGTACCAAGCTTACGTCCCTTATAGAGACCGCCCTGTGCATGAGAAACGTCTTCGATAACCTTTACGTTATGCTTCTTTGCTATAGCCATGATTTCATCCATATCAGCCGGATAGCTGAGATAGTGGACAACCATGATGGCCTTTGTCTTGTTTGTAATCTTTGCTTCGAGCTTCTTCGGATCGAGGCAGAGAGTAACCGGATCGATATCTGCAAATACTACTGTTGCACCGAGAGTGAGAGCACTTGTGCAGCTTGCCCAATATGTGATGGACGGGCAGATAACTTCATCGCCACGACCAACGCCTGCACCATACATTGCAGCAAGAAGTGCCGCTGTACCGTTGCAAGTACCGAGAGCATATTTTGAGCCTGACCAAGCGCAGTATTCCTTCTCAAATTCCTTTGTAACGTCTGTGCCGCTCATTCCGCCACGACGAAGAACTTCGAGGACTGCATCCTCATCTTCCTTTGTGATGATAGGCCACTTGAACATATCGCTACCGTCATTCTTATCGGTACCGACATATGTGACGGCTTTGGGACCGCCAAAAATTGCGAGTTCTGACATTTTTAGTCTCCTCCTGTCGTTTCTTTAATAAATATGAAAGGACATAAATATTCCTATGTCCGTTTCTTTATGGCTAAAGTATAGCAAACAACTTGCACATTGTCAACGTTTTGCGATTAAATCAGCAACAACTTCCGAATTTCGAGCAAGATATTTCTATACTGCGACAAATATTATCTTTTCCTATAATTCGACGAAAAAACAAAAAATATATTTCTTGCATATTTATTTCGACTGTGGTAACATATATTTAACATTTATCTGTAAGGAGAGATAATTTATGACAAAAATGCGAAGTAAAAAAATCCTCGCACTATCCGCACTCCTTCTGATGATGCTCACGAGTATGGTTATGCCATTAGCATCAGCAGAAGAGATTCCGGAACCCAAAATTGCAAACAGCGATGCAATTGTCTTTTTTGATTATTGTCTGGATTACGATGCAGACAATATGCCGGACGAGCAAAAAGATGTATATCGGAAATACGCTGAGATATACAATGAAAACCTCGAAATCAACAAAGCAAACGATCCAAACTTTGAAGCAAATTCAACAAAGGTTGCTGAAATCCTTGAGAATGTTAAAAACACCTATTCCGGAGATGATGAACTTCTTGGTTATATGACCTCTGCACCGAAATTTGATGCTTCAAAGATGTCAGACGAAGAAAAAGAAGAATACAAAGAAAATGCGAATGCTTATATTGAAAGTTATTCAGACTATGTAGGTTCTGATGAAAATTTTGAATCCAATCTTTCAAAAGCTGTAGCTGCAAAAAGAGACGATACACCGTCTTATGCCGGTACTCTTTCACTTCTTCCCCCGATTATCGCAATCATTCTCGCACTTATAACGAAGGAAGTTTATTCTTCACTCTTTGTCGGTATCGTTACCGGAGCACTCCTTTATTCACACTTCAGCTTCACAGGAACAATCGACCATGTTGTTCAGGGCGGTTTTATTTCTTCAATCGCAGATCCATATAACATAGGAATAATCATCTTCCTTGTTCTTCTCGGTGCAATCGTTTCTCTTATGAACAAGTCGGGCGGTTCCGCCGCATTCGGACGTTGGGCTGCAACACATATCAAATCCAAAGTCGGTGCACAGTTTGCCACAATTGTCCTCGGTCTCCTCATTTTCGTTGATGACTACTTCAACTGTCTTACAGTCGGTTCTGTTATGCGTCCCGTATCGGATAAGTTTAAAGTATCACGTTCAAAGCTTGCCTATCTTATAGATGCAACAGCTGCTCCCATATGTATCATTGCTCCGATTTCCTCTTGGGCTGCTGCAGTTGCAGGATTTGTTTCCGAAGACCAGATCGGTGGACTTGAGCTCTTTATCCGCGCAATTCCCTATAACTTCTATGCACTTCTCACCATCGGTATGATGTTCTTTATTGCAGGAACAAAGTTTGACTACGGTCCAATGAAACGCCATGAGCTGAACGCAATGAACGGTGACATCTTCTCATCGGAAGACAAGGAAGTTATCAGACAGCTTGAAGAAACTTCAAACAACAAAAAAGGAAGCGTCTGGGATCTTGTTCTTCCCGTTGTTGTTCTCATCGTCGGTTGCATCTTTGGGCTTATCTATTCCGGCGGTTTCTTTGACGGCGAAACATTTATAGATGCCTTCTCAAATGCCGATGCTTCGGTAGGTCTTGTTTACGGTTCATTTGCAGGTCTCATTTTCTCGGTAATCTATTTCCTTTGCCGCCGTGTTCTTAACTTCAAGGAATGCATGGGATCACTTCCCGAAGGCTTCAAGGCAATGGTTCCCGCCATTATGATTCTCTGCTGTGCCTGGACTCTCAAGACAATGACAGACAGCCTCGGTGCAAAGATATTCATTGCTGAATTTGTCCGAACAAGTGCAAGTGCTTATATTTCACTTCTCCCGGCTATCGTGTTCCTTATTGCGGTCGGTCTTTCCTTCTCAACAGGAACATCCTGGGGAACATTCGGCATTCTCATTCCCATCGTTCTTGCAATCTTCGGCGGTTCAATCAGCGACGAGATTTCCATCATTGCAATTTCCGCTTGTATGGCAGGTGCTGTCTGCGGCGACCACTGCTCACCGATTTCAGATACAACAATTATGGCCTCGGCAGGTGCACAATGTAATCACATAAATCACGTTTCGACTCAGCTACCTTATGCACTCACCGTTGCCGGAGTTTCCTTTGTTGCATATATCATTGCAGGCTATGTCAAGAATGTATGGATTTCACTTCCCATCGCATTTGTTCTCATGTTTACAACCCTCATTGTTATCAAGATGATGACAAATAAAGCAGAAACACCCGAATTGGTAGCAGATGAACCCGATGCTCCGCAAACAGAAGAATAACAGTTAAAGAAAAAAGCTCCTGCGACAGAAAACACTTCTGCCACAGGAGCTTTTTATTTGCCTTTTCACAATACATCAAAAAAATTACGTCCTTCCCGTTCGATACCGGGAAGGACGTTTTGTCTTTGTTTTTAAGCCACACTCTCAAGAAGTACAAATATCATTTTGCTTGCTTCTGCTCTGGTTGCATTTGCCTTGGGATCAAAAATATTACCTGTTTTTCCGCTTATAATACCGGCTTTTTGCATTGTATAAACTGCGTCTCTTGCATAAGTCTCTATCGAAGAATCATCCTTGAAAAGAGACTCTTCTTTTACTTCCGGAAGGGATGTTTTTTTAACGTTTGTTACATATCTTGCAATCATAACCGCCATATCCTGACGCGAGATATTATCGTTTGGTGCAAATGTTTTTGCGCTCTTTCCGTTGACAATTCCTTTGGAATATGCCCATGCAACTGCCTTTGCATACCACTCATCTTCCAAAACATCATCAAACGGATTTGACGGATCGGTGAATGCTTCACCAGAAATATTTGCAAGAATCGTTGCAAACTGAGCACGGCTTATATTTGCCTCCGGTGCAAACTTACCATTTCCCATTCCTGAAATGTAGTTTCTCTTTGCAAGGGAAACTACATACTCATAATACCACGAACCTTCTTTAACATCATCAAAAGCGACGGTAACGGTATTTTCTACCACAGCTGACCACTTTGCATAGATTATTGTTGCGGTATTTACAGGAATTGAGAAATCAAAGGGCATTGTGCACGTGGCATCAGAAAACCATCCTGCAAACTCATATCCCTGCTTTTCGGGAGCATTTGTCGGTTGCGGAATACATTCTCCCACAGTTACGAAAGTTTCCGGAAATTCCGTACCACCGAAAGTATTGTATGTAACGCTGACTGTTTGAGCCTCTACTGCCTGTTTCTTGGCAAAATGAACACCTATGGTGATATTTTTTGCAGGCATAACGAATCTTGTCATCTCTGTATCATAGCTCTCGAGAACTACATCATTTGATTCCCATGCATAGAAAACGAATCCATCATACGGAACAGCTCTTATTGCCACGAGAGTGCCGGGCTGATAATAATCTGAAAGACGTGCAACATATCCGCCTTCGTTGGTCACAAATGTGACACTATATTCCGGCAACGAAGCGGAGGACACACCCGAAATACATCCCAGAAGTGCGGCAAGAACAAGTGTGAGTGATAGGACTTTTTTTAGCTTTGAAAACATTGAAATTTCTCCTTCCAAACTGAATGTTTTAACTTTATAAAATATTATAACTTGAAAATTAAATATAGTCAATAAAAGTTTAGAGTTTTTTCAACCAAAACCGTAAACATTTATTGACAATTCAGCAATTTTCGTCTATGATATACATATGTGGTATTGTGCATTTTTCACATATACAACAAAAAGTAAATGCACACAAAAAATCCGGCACGTCGTTTGCCGAAAAAACGACGACCGCCCAGCTTATCTGCGGTAAATGGAGTTGATATGAGAAAAGTAAAAAACGGATTAAAAAGAGCATTGAATCTCACGCTTATTCTTGCACTTCTTTTGTCACTTATTCCCACATCTGTTTTTGCTGTGGGAGAATCCGAGCTTTTGATACAAAGTGTAACTATGGACGAAACACGTACATACATAACACTCCGTTTCAATCGTGAAATTTCCGCCGCAAGCTCAAGCTTTACCGGAAAGATTAAAATCAGCAAAGGCGGCAACTCACTTACAACACTCAGTTCCGGTACCAAAGTCACAGTTTCCGGGTATAATATGCACATTTCATTGAGTTCGCCCCTCACAACTTCAGATAACTATTTCCAGATTGTCAAGGGTGCACTTGAAAATCAGACCGAAAACATCGATTCACCTCTCTTTGATGCAAGGGGACCGGAGTTAGTAGAAAAGAATCATATATCTCTGGACAGCAAAAATCATACGGTAACCATTAAATTCACACACCCAATAAAGGGATACCCGACCAACGAATCTCTCAAAAACGGTTACATTTCCCTTGCACGCACAGGCTCTTCCTTTTCCGAAATAATTCCCGAGGATGACATAACAATCAACCAGGAAGCCGGCACCATAACAATTTATCTTGAGGAATGGCTTAGCGGATCAAGATCAAAATTCCGCATTGCCGCAGGAAAGCTTCAGGTTGTAAAGACCGGAAACATCAATCTTTCAGATATCACAACAAATGCAATAGACGCATCAGACTCTGCAGCTGCTCCCGAAATTGACTATACTACCATAAGTGATGATCGAAAAACAATCACAGTCTATTTTACCGACAGAATCAAAAATGCATATGCAACAGGAGTAACAAACACCGTTGCAATATCTTTCCTTAAATCTCATATTCTCATCAGCCGCGGCGGTTCAAACAACTACGAACCACTCGGTGGTGCAGATACCTTAACATTGGGTTCAAACTATATCAAAATTGTGCTTGAAGACAGTCTCACATCCAGCAGAAATTATATTAAAATTGAAGGAAACAGTTTAACAGATTATTATGGTGCGAGAATCTATGAAGAAATCGTGACTGACAATATAACAAGCGGTTCACAGGCTGCAACAAAACCTACATATCAGAGTGCTTTCCTCTCGAGCAACAAAAAAATTGTCATTTATTTTAATACAACAATCCAGAAAAACCCCGACATTACAACCAGCGATCTTCGTTCCAAAATAACCATTTCAAGAAACGGCGGTTCTTATGAGCCACTCAGTTCTTCCGACAGCGTTTCTTTCTCCGATACTATGATGACCATCACTCTCCGTGAAGAGCTTTCCGGCTCTTCAAACAGAGTCAAGATTGCCGCAAATGCAATCGCTTCCAAAGCCGGAGTTGTTCTCTCCTCGTCAGTTACTACAGGATATCTTACTGCAGGTATGTCAAACGACAATAACAATTCCAACAATGATTATTCAGATTCAGATATTCCCGAGTACTCAAGCATAACATACGACAGCGACGCACAAAGAGTCCGAATTTACTTTGACAGAGACATCAGAAAGGTTTCTTCGGCTGGTTTTCTCGAAAGCATCACAGTAGCTCGCAACGGAGGTTCTTACAAATCACTTTCCTCGTCGGATGTTGTTGCAATCTCTCCCTCAAATGCACTTACAATTCTTCTTTCCGAGCCCCTTGAGGGATCTCGAAACTATTTCAGAATTGCAGGCGGCACAATTGCCGATTACTCTTCAGGATATGTTCAGAACTCAACAATAACCACAGAGGCAGTAAGTGCTTCTGGTTCATCCTCAACTCCCTCTTCCTCAGGTTCGGTTGATTACACAGGTGAGATTGATACTTCAATTTCCTCCGATCTTTACACAATAACTCTCAAATTCGATGAAGCTGTATATAACAACCGCGATTCCCTCGAAGAACTCAAAGAAAGAATACAAATTTCCAGAAACGGTTCTTTCTCAAACCTCGGTGCAAACGACTATATACGTCTTACCCCCGAATCAAAGGAACTGGTCATAATCCTTGCAACTCCGGCTGATGAATATTTCTCACAAATAAAGATTTCATCAAATTCCCTCAGAAACGCAAGCGGTGATTCAATTTCACACGCACTCTCAACACTTCCTCTTGGCGAAGCAAACGGTGATGTCAGAACTTATATCAATGATGTGGCAGTCTCAGGCATCGCAACTGTGGAAAGTTCCGATTCTTCCGTTGTTGTTTCAGTCTCAGATTCCAACAAGTTAAGCTCTTATACCAAAGCAACAAACTTGCTTGTAAAAGTACCCGAAAGCTACAGAAATGTGAAACTCAACGTTTCAGGTGCCGTTGCAGAAGCTATCAAACGCTATAACGGTTCAATCGGATATTCTTACGGAGAAGCAACATACTATCTCCCGACAAGTAATATCCCGACTCTTTCCGATACCGATACCATATCACTTTCAATAGATGATTCCGATTCCGAAACATTACAGAAATTTGCATCTTCTGCAACCTCCGAATCACTCACTACAGAAGTTCCCGCAAAAAGCTTTGTTGCCGAAGTTGTGACCGCTGCAGGTTTCGCAACCGAAATTCCGTTCAATGCTTTCGGAAACAAGCGATTTATGATTGCAGTTCCCACAAAGAATGATTCATATACTGTTGCAAGAATCGAGAAATCAGGAAACGTTGTTCCCGTCCCGACTGCAGTTGATATCCTCGGCGGAGTCACTTATCTTACAGCAAAAACCTACAAAGACGGAGATTATGTCGCAATATCTTCTTCAAGGAAGCTTCCAACAGTTTCCTGGGCGCAGAATCCCACCAATCTCCTTGCTTCACGCTTTATACTCACCAATAAATCGGGAAGCAACCTGGATGGAAACGAAGCAATAACACGCTCCGAAACTGTCACTATTATGACCAGAACTCTGGGAATTATGGAAGATATAGACGGAGTAAGTACTTTCTTTGATTTGCTCAGCTCCGACAGCTTCTTCGATGCAGTTATGTCTGCAGTTTCACATGACCTTATTTCAGGATATCCCGACTCCACATTCAAGCCTTCAAACAAGCTCACACGAGCCGAAGCAATGACCATCGTGGCGAGGGCTATGAGGTTTATGAATGGAAAGAAAGTTTCCGAGTCTCCGAATATGAGCATCAGCGAGGCCGAAAACATTCTCTCCAAGTTCACAGATGCCGGAACTGTTGATGATTGGGCAAAAATAGACATTGCAGAATGTGTACAGGCAGGAGTTGTAAACGGCGATAACCTTGGAAGATTAAATCCCAAAGCCAATGTGACCCGTGCAGAACTCATACAGCTTATGTATAACATTTTAACAGAGGCTGATATCATTTAAAATCAGAAGTGCGTCTCAACGAGTGTTTTCACAAACTTGAGACGCACTTTTTATAAATTATCTTCGATTGCTTCATATATATGTATCGGATCAAGTTCCAACCGATTACAAAGAAAACAAAACTTTTCAATTTCCTTTTCTGAAGTAGTAACATCGTGTATTTCAAACAGCGTTTTCCCTTTTTCCGAAACTACAATGCCATATGTTGTGTATGTACCAATTTCCTCATTAAACACAACTTCCCGCTTCGCTTGATAATTCATCATCTTCCCCCACTTTTTTGACTTGTCAAGTTAGTTGAGCTAAAAAAAATATCTCCCGGACACTCTATATTTAAAACATCAATCATAATATTTGCATCCAAAAGACCAAATTTATTATTTTTCATTTTTCGCCTGAATGTGCTCTCGGACATCCCCAAAAGCTTTGCAAGTTCTCTTTGCGTTATACTATGCTTTGCCATTTCTTCTTTGAGCATTTTCACATTCACATTATTCACCACCCCGAATTTTCCTTCGGCTATTTTATTATAGCACCCACTTTTGAACTTGTCAAGTTATTTCCGAATTTTGCATCTTGAAAAGTTGTTTTTTTTATGTTAATATATTTTACAAAGGCAGGTGGTTTTTATGTCAACAATTTCACCGACGACAATAGGCGAAAGAATTAAGTTTTACAGAGAAAAATTCGGACTTACTCAGGAAGATGTTGCGATTCATTTAAACACAACTCCCCAAAATATATATAAATATGAAAAAGGAATCATAGAAAATATTCCTTTGTCAAATATTGTCGCTATGGCTGAACTTTTCAAAGTTGTCCCTTCCGAACTCGCAGGATGGTCAAGTCCTTTTAACAGCTCAGAACCGCCTGCTTCCGATGATACAAAAAGACCTTCCCCAACACAGAATCCCAACGGAATTGAACTTACGGAGTTTGAAATCGAACTGATTTTAAAATATCGTGAAAATGTGCAATTACAGAGCAAAATCAATTCACTTCTCGAAATTAATCCCGATGAATTTCGTTTTGCGAAACCGGTTGTTTATCAAAAGTTTTCAGTTGACCGTCACAGCAGTCGCGGTCTTCTCAAAGTTTCATCTCCAACTGCATCCCATTTCCCTTCAAAAAAGAATGGTTTGAACTTTGACTAAATCAATTTAATAAAAAAGCAACGTCCGAAATCAAATTCGGACGTTACTTTTTTATTAGTTTGTTTTGAACAAGAGATAAATACCGGAGGCAAAAAGGGAACCCCAACCAATGAGCCATCCGAAAAAGCATCCTGCTTTATACAACGAAGATCCGGTAACCGGCACAAGGAATGTTCCGAAGAAATGGTCAAAAACCAACACCAAAAGACCCATAAGAGCTAAAATGATACCTAATATTTTTTTCATTTTTTTCACCTACCTTTATCCTAATAAAGATTATAGCATATCAAAACAAATTTAGCAAGTAAATATATGTTAAAAAAGAAAGATTTTTTATTGTTTACAAATAAAGCCAAACTATTCACTTGCTTCCTTATATGCTTTTACAAAGTTTTCCGCCGTCTCTAACGGTTCATCGTCATTGCGAAGCTTCAGGGTAAGATACGGCTCCTGACCTGCATTGAGAAGAATTCTTCCTTTATATTCGGATCTTGCACAGAGCTTTGATATGATATCAAAGGTTGGATCTGTCATAGTTACTTTAAGACTCTTCCCTTTCTGAGTGATGTCACATATACCTGCTTCTGCCGCCGATATACGAAGAAGTGCTATATCAACAAGCATCATCGTCTCCTTTGGCGGCTCACCGAAGCGGTCGCAGAGCTCATCTATCACGTCATCTGCATCTTCACGGTCTGTGATTGATGCGATTCTCCGATACAAATCCATTCGGGTTTCACTTGAAGCAACATACTTTTCCGGGATATTTGCCGAAACCGTGAGGTCTGCAGTACATACAGCAACATTCTTCGGTGTTTCTCCCTTTTCCTCGGAAATTGCAGTTTCAAGAAGCTTTAAATACATATCATAACCAACGCTTACCATATGTCCGCTTTGCTCTGCCCCCAGAACATTTCCTGCTCCGCGAAGCTCAAGGTCTCGCATCGCTATTTTAAAGCCCGAGCCGAATTCGACGTATTCTCTTATTGCCGCGAGCCGCTTTTCAGCAATCTCCGAAAGTGCCTTTCCACGGCGGTAAGTGAGATATGCATAAGCGTGGCGGTTGCTTCTTCCCACTCTTCCTCGTATCTGATGAAGCTGTGCAAGTCCCATTTTATCTGCATCTTCAATAATTAGGGTGTTTGCATTGGGTATATCGATTCCCGTTTCGATTATGGTTGTGCAGACAAGCACCTGAATTTCGCCTTCGCTCATTTTCCGCATAACCTCGGAAAGCTCTCCCTCGCCCATCTGTCCGTGACCTACAGCTATGGTAACATCAGGAACAAGCTTTGCTATTCTTCCGGCACAGGCTTCAATTGAAGCTACGTTGTTGTGAAGATAATAAACCTGTCCGCCACGGGCTGTTTCTCTTCTTATTGCATCGGCAATAATTTCCTTATCGTGTTCAAAAACATAAGTGAGCACGGGATGACGGTTACGGGGTGCTTCCTCCATAATGGACATATCACGGATTCCCGAAAGTGCCATATTGAGAGTTCTGGGAATCGGTGTTGCAGTAAGGGTGAGAACATCGACTTCCTTCGTCATTTCTTTAAGGCGTTCTTTATGGGAAACGCCGAATCTCTGTTCTTCGTCAACTATGAGAAGCCCGAGATTTTTGAAAGAGACATTCTTTGCAAGAAGCTTATGTGTTCCTATTATTATATCAAGCTCACCGCTTTTTGCACCACGGAGTGTTTCCTTGTTTCTCCTGTCGGAGCAAAAACGTGAAGTAAGACCTATTTTTATGGGATAACCTGAAAATCTTCTGCTTGCAGTTATGAAATGCTGTTCGGCAAGGACTGTTGTGGGAACAAGGATTGCAACCTGTTTTCCGCCAAGAACACATTTCATTGCGGCACGAAATGCAACTTCTGTTTTTCCAAATCCCACATCGCCGCAGAGAAGTCTGTCCATAGGGAAACGACGTTCCATATCACCTTTGATTTCCATACTGCAACGAAGCTGATCATCGGTATCCTCAAACTCAAAGCTTTCCTCAAATTCCTTCTGCCATTCGCTGTCTGCCGGAAAAGGTTCTCTTTCCATCGCCTGACGTGCCGCATAAAGCTTTATGAGCTCTTCCGCAAGCTCCTTTGCCGCGCCTTTTGCACGAAGCTTTGTTCTCTGCCACTCGGCACCGCCAAGCTTTGAAAGCTTTATTCCCGAATCTTCAGCACCGCCGATGTATTTTGACACCATATCAAGCTGAGTTACGGGAACATACAATGCATCTGTGCCTAGATACATTATCTTTATGTAGTCTTTCTCCACTCCATCTGTTTTTATCTTTGTTATTCCGGCAAATCTTCCTATACCGTGGAGGTCGTGAACAACAAGACAACCCGGAGTGAGGTCACGGTAATTGTTTATCTTCTGGCTGTTTTTTCTGTCTTTCTTTATTCTTCCACGCTTTGTTGCCGTCCGCATAAGCTGACCTTCGGTAAAGAGAACGAAATCCTGACCGGGATATGCAAAGCCAGAGGAAAGCACTCCCTCACCGATTACTGCGTGTTTTGCATCGGGAAGATGTGCAAGCATGGAATCAATTCCCGCTTCAATTCCTCTTTCACGGAGAATAACCTGCATACTTTCAGCCTGTTTTCTGCTTGACGTGAGGATGATTACACGGTTTCCGTCCAGGAGACTTTCGGAAATTTCCGAGCAGGCAAGCTCTAAATTTCCACCATAGCTCGGCAGTTGTCTTGCCACCATTGTGAGCACGGCTTTGGGTGATATTCCATATTCTGCACGGACGAAAGCTTCAAGAAACACGCTTTTTCGCTCTCTTATAAACTGAGAAACGGTTTCAAAGCTTTCTGAAAATCCTTCCGTTTCGGGAAGAAGTGTTCCTCCGTAAATAAGGCTTTTTACATCATCAAGCTCTCTCTTTTTCTCTCTGCCTGCCGTATCTCTTATGCGGTAAAAATCATCTATAAAAATGATTGCATCTTCGGGAATATAATCAAGACCGCAAATTGCCTCCGGATACATAAGATTAAAATATCTGTCACGGGCTTTAAGCGGAATTCCCGACTCAAGGAGCTCAATATCTCCTTCAATGGTCTTTATAAGCCTTTCGTTTTTCTTCTTTCTCCTGTTTTCACGGGAAAGAGCTTCACGAAGCTTAAGGGCAAGATCGGAAAGGTCATTTGTTTCAAAGGTAGTTGCAGGAAGAAGCTTTACTGCCTTGCAGTTTTCTATTCTTCTTTGGGTTTCTGCTTCAAAGAATCCCATTGAGTCTATCTCATCGCCGAAAAACTCAATTCTCACGGGGTTTTCGGCACCGGGAGAGAAAATATCAACAATTCCTCCACGGACCGCGAACTGCCCTTCACCCTCAACCTGATCGCATCTTGAATATCCGATACCCGAAAGATTTTTCAAAAGCTCATCCTGATTTATTTCTTCTCCCATTCTGAGAGTTATGGTTTTCCCCGATATGTTTTCTTTTGGCGGTGTCCGTTGCATAAGGGCAAATACCGAGGCAAGGGTTATTCCCGATGCATTATCTGCCATTGCCTTAAGAGTTGCTATTCTCTCATGTTCAAACTCATGGGAGGATGAATCAACATCGTGGAGAGACATTTCCACCGAAGGAAGAATTTTTGGTTCTTCCCCACACATAACTGAGATATCCTTTGATGCACGACGTGCATCAAATTCATCTGCGTAAATACACACCACCTGCCGCTTTGTTATCATACGAATAGCGGCTATTATGTGTGCTTTGTGCACGGCAGACAAGCCAGAAAGCGCAATCGGGCATTCTCCGGCTTCAAGCTTTTCCAAAAGGATTGCAAAGTCTTTATTCTCTTTTAAAACTTCACATAAAGCAAGCATTGTGCATTTTCTTCCTATCCGTTATACTTACTTGCCGCTTTTTCACAGCCGCTTTTAATTATCTCGGAAACCGCATTGCAGGCACGATCAATTGCTCCGCTGAGTATTTCCTGCTCCTCTTTTGAAAAAGAGCCGAGAACCCAGCCCACAAGCTGACCTTCACCTTTCGGTGCACCTACACCGACTTTAATTCTCGGAAACTCATCTGTTCCGCTTCGCTCGATTATATTCTTTATTCCGTTATGACCGCCGGCACTTCCCTTTGAACGGATGCGGATTTTTCCTGTTGGAAGAGATATATCGTCATAAATCACGATAACCCTTTCCATGGGAATTTTATAAAATGCCGCAGCCTGGGAAACGGAATCTCCGGAGAGATTCATAAATGTCTGTGGTTTGAGATAGAGAACACTCACTCCATCTATCTCGCCTCTTCCGCAAAGAGCTTTGAACTTAAGTTCACGCACCTCGGTCTTTTTTATTCCTGCGAGAGTATCAAGAGCAATAAAACCTGTATTATGACGTGAGGTTTCATATTCCTTGCCCGGGTTTCCAAGACCTACAATTATCCATTCAGGCTTTCCCGGAGCAGGCTTTCTTTCGCTTTCTATTTTCTTAAAAAGGTCGAATATCGACAATTAAATCACCTGTTTTTCTTATGTTATTCGGTTATAAAATCTCCGTCTTCAAATATTCTGTCGAGAAGATACCGTCCGCCGCCACGTGTAACGGGATTTCCCTTTACATCCGAGAACTCAAGAGAGAAGTTTTCCATATCGGGTTTAAGCCTGATATGGTCAAGCTCACATCTGATTTTCTCAAGGAATACATTTCCAAGCTTTGTTATTTCACCGCCGATTACAACAGCCTCGGGGTTTATCATATTGATTATGTTATTTATTCCCGATGCAATGTATCTGCAGATATCGGAAAGCTCATTTACTGTTTTTTCATCCGTCATATCCACTTTGGATATTGAGTCAACACCTGCCGCATCGCATATTGCAGGAGTTCCTGCCATAATTTCAAGACACCCGCGATTTCCGCATTTGCAGACCTTTCCGTTTATATCAACAGAGACGTGACCAAACTCACCGGCATTCCCGAAAGCACCCGTGAAGATTCTGTCTTCAAGTATTATACCTGCACCGATACCCACATTTATGTCGATATATACAAGGCTGTGGATTTCTTTTTTTGATTCTGTTTTTTCAATATATGCACAATATGAAGATTCATTACCGAGTTTTATTTTTACCTCGGGAAAACGATTGCACAAAACCTTGAAAAAGTCATTATCCCTTGAAATCGGGATGAGTGTTGACATAACACGGCGCGTTTTTCTATCGATAACGCCGGGGACTCCCACGCAGATACCCAGAAGTCTTCCAAATCCTGCGGTTATATCCGAAACCTCGTCGGCTATTATGTTTCCTATGTCGGAATAATCGTTTATATCACGAGCTTTGAACGCCTTACTCTCGCCTGCAAGGTCAAACACCTCAAGCTCAATACTCTTTTCCTTCATTTCAACAGCCGCAACGCATCCGCCGTGTGCCTTTACCTCTAAAAGGACAGGTTTTCTTCCGCTTCCGGAAAGTTTACCCATACCTGTTTCCTCTACCATATTTTCGAGAATAAGCTCATCAACGAGAGAGGATACCGTGGTAGGACTTAAGCCCGTAGCATGTGCAATAGATGCACGCGATACGGGCTGATTTGCATTTATGAAGTTGAAAACAAGGGTGAGATTCGATTGTTTGACAAGCTTTAAATTTGCCGTCTTGTGGTTTTTCTCAGTTTTCAAAACCATTTTTTCAAATTACTTCCTGTTCTCTTCGATGAATTTTTCAATCTCGGCATAGGGGACAATTCCTGTTGTTGCGCCTACTGCCATAATAATGTGAGCACCGACTGCATTGCCGATAAGGGCTGATTCTTCCATAGTCTTGCCCATAGCAATACCGTGGAGGAAACCGGAGCACCAGGAATCGCCTGCACCTGTTGTATCAACAGGCTTCTCGCGCATAAACGGTGCAACGTATATTCCCTTGCTGTCTCTTGATTCCTTTACGAAGCTTCCATCCTTACCGACCTTGATTGCAACGTGCTTTACTCCACAGTCAAAGAAACATTCGGCAATCTTCTCATGGTCTGTTTCACCGCCTGCAAGCTCGATAGCCTCTTCGATGCTGGGAATAAAGTAATCAACATAAGGAAGACAAGGCTTTAATACCTCCATCCAGCGACCGCTATCGTCCCATGCAGTATCAAGAGCTGTGATCTTTCCCATTTCCTTTGCCTTTTTGAGCATCTTTGCACAGTCTTCACCGTCAAACTTGCTCATAAGCATTGCACCTGCAACGAATACGATGCGTGAATTTTCGATAACATCAAAATTGACATCATCATAGCAGAAGGTATTATTTGTTCCCTTACAATGGAGGAAAGAACGCTCACCGCTTGAATCAACAACAACAACGGATGCAGAGGTATCTCCGCCCTTTTCAACAACAAGACCGTCGATATTTACGCCTTTATCAACAAGAACACCCTTGAGGTATGAACCGAAACCGTCGTCACCGATTTTTCCTACCATTGCAGTCTTTGAACCGAGAACTGACATATTGATAGCCGCACTCATTGCACAACCGCCGTTATAAAGCTTAACGCTGTCAATAAGAGCAAGCTTTCCTTTTTCAGGGAGCTTATTTACTTCCTTACAAATAGCATCGGCAACAAGGATGCCCACGCAAGCTACATCATACATTTTTACTTACCACCTTTTCGGCTTTAAAGCCTATATTTTCATATCTATATTTTAATAAAATTTTCTCATTTCGTCAATAGTTTTAAGCTAAAACTTATGCCCTGCATAAAAATATGCAGGGCACCAGACTGTCGAAAAAGATGCGAGACCACAAGCGAAGAAATATATGTAGGGAACGACCTATGTGTCGTTCCGTCTCGGATTTTGACAAAACCACATTTCAAAAAGACGCATAGTTTTCACAAAAGTCCTTGAAACATCGAGTTTCAAGGACTTTTTCGCTTGTTTTTCCCGAAGTGTCACCTCTCGATGTATCAACATACACCTTCGGGTTCCATTCGGAAAATCTCACACCTT
>JAFSEA010000048.1 GCA_017435965.1 Oscillospiraceae bacterium | reverse complement strand
TTAAGGTTCCTGTTTTCTCCTTTGCAAAAATCCGCGGTCTTGATGCTTACCTCTCCCCCGAAATGAAGTCTACCGGTGAGGCTATCGGCTATGACGATAAGATGAACCGTGCTATGTATAAGGCACTTCAGGCGGCAGGTATGACACTTCAGAACTATGGTACTGTTCTTGCAACAATCGCAAACGAGGATAAGGAAGAAGCACTTCCCCTCATCCGCCGTTTCTATAACCTCGGCTTCAATATCCAGGCAACTGAGGGAACAGCAGAATTCCTTAAGGAAAACGGAATCAGAACTCATGTTCTCGGAAAGATTTCCGAGGGAAGCGAAGAGATTCCCAATGCAATCCGTCAGGGACATATTGCATATGTAATCAACACAAGAAACATCGGCTCAAATGCAATGAAGGACGGTCACGAGATACGTACTCTCGCAACAGACAACAACGTAACTATCTTCACAAACCTCGATACCGTAAAAGTTCTCCTTGATGTTTTGGAAGAAACAACACTTACGATATCAACAATTGATGCGTAAAGCAAAAGCAGAAATTGAATTTACGCCGTAGGGGTGGGGCTCTGCTCCACCCGCAACTCGGATAAAGAACAAAAAGCGGGCGGAGTAAAACCCCGCCCCTACAGTATGGTTTACCATAACAAAGGAGTATTTCAATGACTCAATCAATCTTCACAATAAAATCAAACACATCTCTCAACCGTTCGGTTTATAAAATGGTGCTTTCGGGGGATACCTCCGCTATCACAGCACCGGGTCAGTTTGTAAATATCGCGCTTTCGGGAAAGTTTCTCCGCCGCCCCATCTCTGTCTGTGATGTCTGCGGTGATACTCTCACAATCATATATAAGGTTGTGGGCGAAGGAACGGAGCAGATGTGCGAAATGGGCGAGGGCGAAAACCTCGACATCCTCACAGGCCTCGGAAACGGCTATGACCTTTCCCTTTCGGGTGATGCTCCCCTTCTTATCGGCGGCGGCGTCGGTGTTCCGCCCATGTATCTCCTTGCAAAGAAGCTTCTTTCGGAGGGCAAGAAGGTAAAGGTAATACTTGGCTTTAACACAAAAGACGAAATCTTCTATGAGGAAGAATTCAGAAAGCTCGGTGCAGAGGTTTTTGTAACAACCGTTGACGGTTCATACGGAACACGCGGATTTGTCACCGATGCGATGACGGATCTTTCCTATACCCACATCTGCACCTGTGGCCCCGAACCGATGCTTAAGGCAGTTTACAAAGCATCAGAAACTTCGGGTCAATTCAGCTTTGAGGAAAGAATGGGCTGCGGCTTTGGTGCGTGTATGGGCTGTAGCTGCAAGACCATAACAGGCTATAAGCGAATTTGCAAGGAAGGTCCTGTTATGAAGAAGGAGGAGATTTTATGGGAAGCTTAAAGGTTAATCTCTGCGGAATAGAACTGGAGAATCCCGTAATCCCTGCCTCCGGTACTTTCGGATACGGCTATGAGTTTGCAGAAATATATGATATAAACGTTCTCGGCACTTTTTCCTTCAAGGGTACAACCCGTGACCCCAGATTCGGAAACCCCACCCCACGTATTGCGGAATGTACTGCAGGTATGATAAACGCAGTCGGTCTTCAGAATCCCGGAGTTGAAAAGGTAATAAGTGAGGAGCTTCCGAAGCTTAAAAGGTGCTTTAATAAGCCTGTTATGGCAAACATTTCGGGATTTTCCGTTGAGGATTATGTATACACCTGCGAAAAATTAGATAAGGAAGAGCAGGTAGGATGGCTTGAGGTAAACGTAAGCTGTCCAAATGTTCACGGCGGCGGAATGAGCTTCGGCACAAGTCCCGAAGCTGCAGCCGAGGTAACACGTGAGGTGAAAAAGGTAACAAAAAAGCCTGTTATCATAAAGCTTTCGCCGAATGTTACCGACATTGTTTCGATAGCCGTAGCTTGCGAGGAAGCGGGAGCTGACGGTATCAGCCTTATAAACACACTTCTCGGTATGAGAATCAATAAGGCAAGACGTGCACCAATCATTGCAAACAAGATGGGTGGATTTTCGGGAAGCGCAATCTTCCCTGTGGCAGTAAGAATGGTATATCAGGTTTCTCACGCAGTCAATATCCCCGTTGTGGGTATGGGCGGCGTATCAAGTGCCGAGGATGTGGTTGAAATGATGATGGCAGGTGCAACCGCAGTTGAAGTAGGTGCCGCAAACCTCATTAACCCAACTGCCTGCAAAGACATAATCGAAGACCTTCCGAGGGTTATGGATAAATACAAAATAGAAAATTTAAGCGAAATTATACGTTGCGTATAAAGTTTTGGTCAAATCACCCTGTAGGGGCGGGGTTCTACTCCGCCCGCAACTCGGATAAAGAATAAAACGGGAGGAGCAGAGCCCCTCCCCTACGAACACAAAAAACGACGAAGGAGTTTTTTTAAAGATGGGAAAAGACGTTATTATTGCCTGCGATTTTAAGAGCGCAGAAGACACATTCGCATTTCTTTCAAAGTTCACAGGAAAGAAGCCTTTTGTTAAAATCGGTATGGAGCTTTTCTATGCCGAAGGCCCTTCAATCGTCCGTGAGATAAAAAAGCGCGGTCACAAGATTTTCCTCGATTTAAAGCTTCACGATATCCCCAATACCGTTAAAAAAGCAATGTCGGTGCTCAGAAACCTGGATGTTGATATCACAAACCTTCACGCCGCCGGAACAAAGCGTATGATGGAGGCGGCTCTTGAAGGACTCACCCGAGAAGACGGCACACGTCCTCTTCTCATTGCGGTAACACAGCTTACCTCAACAGACCAGGAGTCAATGGAGAATGACCTTCTTATAAAAGCACCAATTGACGAGGTTGTTATGCACTATGCAAAAAATGCCGCTGATGCCGGCCTTGACGGTGTTGTATGTTCACCCCTTGAGGCAGAGAAGGTACATAACACCTGTGGAAAAGAATTTCTCACAATCACCCCCGGTGTTCGCTTTGCAGACGGCGATATCGGCGACCAGAAGAGAGTTATGACCCCGGCGGAGGCAAAGAAGATAGGCTCTGATTATATCGTTGTCGGTCGCCCGATAACAGCAGCAGATGACCCCGTTGCGGCATATGAGAGATGTGTAAACGAATTTATAGGATAAATTTGAGAGAACAAAATACGGCGCGCCGGGGGCGGCGCGCCCTACAATATAAAACAAAACCCGTAGGGCGTGCCGACCCCGGCACGCCGCAGGTAAGGAGGAAAATATAATGGAAAAAATTATTGCGAAGGATTTACTTAAAATCAAGGCGGTTTTCTTCCGCCCCGATGAGCCCTTTACATGGGCAAGCGGCATCAAAAGCCCCGTTTATTGCGACAACCGTCTCACACTTACCGATGTAGAGGTCAGAAACGACGTTGAAAACGGTCTTGCAACTCTTATAAAGGAAAACTATCCCGATGTTGAGGTGCTTATGGGCACATCAACTGCAGGTATTGCACATGCGGCTATCACAGGTCATCTTATGGGTCTTCCCATGGGTTATGTACGCTCCGGTGCAAAGGACCACGGCAGAAACAACCAGATTGAAGGCAAACTCCTCCCCGGTCAGAAGGTAGTTGTTGTTGAAGACCTTATCTCCACAGGCGGAAGCTGTATCGAGGTTGTAAACGTTCTTCGTGAAGCAGGTGCCGAGGTTCTCGGAACCGTTTCAATCTTCACCTATGGTATGCAGAAGGGGCTTGACCGCCTTGCTGCTGCAAATGTTAAGAACGTATCCCTCACAAACTTCGATGTTATAGCAGAAGTCGCCGCTGAAGAAAATTACATCAAGCCCGTGGATGTTGCACGCCTTATCAAGTTTCGTAACAATCCGTCGGACGAGAGCTGGATAGGAAAGTAATTAAACCATAAAACGGGCGGAGTAAAACCCCGCCCCTACAACGAAATTTTAATGCAATCCGTAGGGGCGGGGCTCTGCTCCGCCCGCTTTCACTAAAAGGAGAAATACATATGAGAAGCCTTATAGATATACTTGATCTCACAATTGAGGAAATTGACGAGCTTATGCACGTTGGTTGTGACATTATAAACAACCCCTGGAAGTATTCCGAAATGTGCCGCGGCAAGAAGCTTGCAACCTGCTTCTTTGAGCCGTCAACACGCACACGCCTTTCCTTTGAGGCGGCGATGCTTGAGCTTGGCGGAAGTGTTCTCGGCTTTTCCGAGGCTTCCACTTCCTCTGCCGCAAAGGGCGAGAGCATTGCGGATACTGCGCGTGTTATGAGCTGTTATGCCGATATCATCGCAATGCGCCATCCCAAAGAGGGAGCACCGTATGTTGCGGCGAGAAATGCAACCGTTCCCGTTATCAACGGCGGTGACGGAGGACATTGCCACCCCACACAGACCCTTACAGACCTTCTCACAATCTATCGTGAAAAAGGACATTTCGACAACATCACCGTGGGATTTTGCGGAGACCTCAAATTCGGAAGAACTGTTCACTCCCTTATCCACGCCCTTTCAAGATATGAAAATGTTAAGGTTATCCTCATCTCCCCCGAGGAGTTATCAATTCCCCAGTATATCAAGCAGGAAATCGCCTTTGACTATGAGGAAACAACCTCACTTGAAGATGCAATGCCGAAGCTGGATGTGCTCTATATGACGAGAATACAGCGTGAGCGTTTTGACAGCCTTGAAGAGTATGAGCGTCTTAAGGACAGCTACATCCTCACAACGGACAAGCTCGAGAGCGCAAAAGAGGATATGTGCATCCTTCATCCCCTGCCCCGTGTCAACGAAATCTCCGTTGCCGTGGATAGTGACCCCCGTGCAAAGTATTTTGAGCAGGCACTTAACGGCAAATATGTGAGAATGGCACTTATCCTAAAGCTTCTTGAAGAGGCAAAGAAACCCGGAAACTCTGCTCTTGAAAATGATGATAAGTATATAACGGGTGAGCATATCTGTAAAAACCCCAGATGTATCTCCTCCTGCGAGCAGGAGCTTCCCCACACCTTCAAGAAAACAGAAAGCGGAGCATACCGCTGTGTCTACTGCGAAACAAAAGCATAAAAGAACCGCCGCAAGGAGAATGAAAAAACCTTGCGGCGGATTTTGCTTTTCTTATTATTTGAAGTTGGCGCGTTTTCTGATGTAATAAATGAAAGAAGTGGTGCAGAGGAAGAAATTTGCAAGACAGAGCAAAAAGAGTGGTGCGGCAAAAGTGAGGGTGATGTATCCTCCTGCGGCCTCTTCAAGATTGAAGTTTGTTATAAATGAGAAAAAATCGTGGAACATATGGGGGAATGCGATAACAAGATATATTGCCGCCGCAAGATTTACAATAAGTCGCATAACGAGATAAAGGAAGAACAGGGACAGCCCCGACTTATAGAAACGCTTGAGAAACGGACGGATAACAAAGCATTCTGCCGCAAGAACAACTTCAATGATGGCGAAGCTATAAACAATAGGAGTGTAATCAAGGTTGGGGTCAAGGAAAAACTCCTTGAAAACGAAGAAAGCATAAACCGCCACACCTGCTATCAGAAGGTGAAGTGCAGAATATATATATAAAATCCACTTTATATGTGAACGGTGAAAACTGAGTGCATCGGCATTGCTGCGTGACATATAAAGACCTCCTTTACAAAACGCTTTGAAGACAATTATATCACTAATTCCCCACAAGGTCAACATCTCCGGCGTTGCTTTTTGGGGAATAAAGGTATATAATATTGTAAAGAAAATGTGAATTGAGGTAAAATGATATGAATTTGCAGGGTAAGGTCATATTGGTAGTGGGAATTATGCTTTTCCTCGGTCTTCTTATGAAAGGTGGTTTTATTGAAGGCTTCACAAACGGAAATTTGATCTCAAGCATAACCTCCGCAGTAATTGCGGGAGGTCTCATAATCGTGGGAAGCGTGCTTATGATAATCGGACGGAATAAATAGAGAAAAGAAACCGTGGCGGAATTTCGCCACGGTTTTGGTATCTTATTTGAAAAGATGCTCTCTCTTCTTGTAGTATACAAGGTTTGCTGAGGCAAAAATGATGACGCGGAAAAGACTTACAAACAAACTTGCATCAGGATCTACTCCTTCTTCGCTGATAATAGCGGCTATCGCAACAGTGATAATAACCTCAACGACAATACTTGCTATCATCATCCCTTTAAAGAGTTTAAGACCCTCCATTTTGAACTGCTTAAGCTTCGGGAAAGTATAGAAACAGAGACCGGCAAAAGCGAGAGAAGAAAGTCCACCCAGAATTGAAACGGTTTGAAGTCCGGGCAAGATATCATACAGCCAGTCAACTGCCCTGCTCAGGCTGGAAAATTCAACAAGGTCTTCGGCAGCGAAGAAAACAAATCCCGTGAAATAAGAAACTGCACCGATAAGGTAGGAAATGCCCCATACAATCATAAGCCATTTAACAAGGGCATTATGCCAGTTCATTGGAAGAGGTGGCTGTGGAATGTAGCCCGGTTGAGGGTTGTAACCCGGTTGACTGTAGTTTGGCTGACCGTAGTTTGGTTGACTGTAGTTTGGTTGACTGTAGTTTGGCTGACCGTAACCTGGTTGGGGGTTATAATTTGGCTGATCCATATTGGGATTTCCGGAATTTGCTCGTGCGACAGGTTTTCCGCAGCTGTTGCAAAAAGCGGCTCCGGGAGCGAGACGATTTCCGCAACCGGAACAAAAATTTGTATTAGTCATACTTATCCCCTTTTTCTTTGTGCACAAAACTTTTTTGTGCATACATTCATGTATAAATATTATCACATCAGGGATTTGCGTGTCAATACCGGAGCAAAGAATTTTCAGAAAATTGCTCTTAACAAAAATATAATGAATTTACGGCAAAAAAAGTACAAAAAACTATTGCAAAATCGAAAAAAATGTCATAAAATAATTCGGAAAGCTATTTTATCATACGGGGGTTTTGTGTTTTGTTCAATATAGTTCTTGTTGAGCCTGAAATCCCTGCAAACACGGGAAACATTTCACGCACCTGTGCAGTAACAGGGGCGGCTCTCCACCTTATCAAGCCTCTCGGCTTTGATATTTCCGATAAGCACCTGAAGCGTGCAGGTCTTGATTACTGGCAGTATCTCGATATAAGGGTATATGAAAACATAGATGAGTTCTTTTTAAAGAACCGTGGCGGAAGGTTTTTCTTCTGTACAACAAAGGCAAAAAAGTCCTATGCGGACATCCCTTATGAGGACGGCGATTTCTTTATATTCGGAAAAGAGACAAAAGGCCTTCCCGAGGAGCTTCTTTCGGAGAATATGGACTCCTGTATAAGAATCCCGATGCTCCCCACCCTCAGAAGCTTAAACCTTTCAAACTCCGTTGCAATAGTAATATATGAAGCATTGCGGCAGACAGGCTTTGAGAATATGCAGATGACAGGTAAGCTACATAACATAAAAGAATGATATTTTTGCATATTCGGCAAAAAAATATTATTAAAATATGGAAAAATTGTTAAAATAACGATGTGAAAATGGTTATAATTGTGTTATAATAATAACATATGTAATAAAGAACATTATAAATGGAGGTCAACATTTATGAATTACAACAAGAAGACAATTGAAGACATCAACCCTCAGGGCAAGCGTGTTCTTGTCCGTTGCGACTTCAATGTAAAGCAGGACGATAACCTCAACATCACCGATGACAAGAGAATCGTTGCAGCTCTTCCCACAATCAAGTATCTTATGGATAAGGGTGCAAGAGTTATTCTCTGCTCTCACCTCGGTCGTCCGAAGGGTGAGGTCAACCCCAAGTTCTCCCTTGCTCCCGTTGCAGTACGTCTTTCCGAGCACCTCGGTGTTGAGGTCAAAATGGCTTCCGACGTTGTCGGCGACAGCGCAAAAGCTCTTGCCGCTTCCCTTAAGGATGGCGAAGTTATGCTTATCGAAAACGTCCGTTACCACAAGGAAGAGGAAAAGAACGACCCTGCATTTGCAAAGGAACTTGCTTCTCTTGCAGAGCTTTATGTAAATGATGCATTCGGAACAGCTCACCGTGCCCACGCATCAACTGCAGGCGTTGCAGATTACCTCCCGGCAGTATGCGGCTACCTTATCGGCAAGGAAATCGGCATTATGGGCGAGGCTCTTTCAAACCCGAAGCGTCCCTTCGTTGCAATCCTTGGCGGTGCAAAGGTTTCCGATAAGCTCGGAGTTATCAACAACCTCCTCGAGAAGGTTGACACTCTCATTATCGGCGGCGGTATGGCATACACCTTCGCAAAGGCACAGGGCGGTACAATCGGAAATTCTCTCTGTGAGGACGACCGTCTTGAATATGCTCTTGATATGATTAAGACGGCAGAGGAGAAGGGCGTAAACTTCCTCCTCCCCACAGATACAATGGCGGCAACAGAGTTCTCTGCTGATGCAGAAGCAAAGGTTGTTCCCACATCGGCTATCCCCGATGGCTGGATGGGTCTCGATATCGGACCGGAAACAATAGAGAAGTTCTCCGCAGCTATCAAGGGTGCAGGAACAGTTATCTGGAACGGTCCTATGGGCGTATTTGAGTTCCCGAAGTTCGCAGTCGGAACAGAAGCTGTCTGTGCCGCAGTTGCAGAGAGCGACTCAATCTCCATCGTCGGCGGCGGTGACTCTGCAGCAGCAGTCAAGAAGCTCGGCTTTGCAAAGAAGATGACTCATATCTCCACAGGCGGCGGCGCAAGCCTTGAATTCCTTGAAGGAATCGCACTTCCCGGCATTGCATGCCTTGAGGATAAATAATAAAAAACAAAAATCGTAGGGGCGGGGTTCTACTCCGCCCGCAAAAAGGTAAATAAATGCACTTGAAAACGGGAGGAGCAGAGCCCCTCCCCTACAGGTGGATTCAAACCACCCTATGGTGCATTGAAAAAATACAAAAAAGGGGCGAAATACCCCGTTGATATATAAGGAGAAAATTTCACAATGAACAGAAAATATCGCAAGACAATAATTGCGGGAAACTGGAAGATGAACAAAACTCCCGCAGAAACAAAGAAGATGTTTGAAGAGCTTCGTGTAGCAGTCGGCAAGCAGAAGTGGTGTGACGTAGTTCTTTGCGTTCCCTTTGTTGATATCCCCACAGCTTGCAGATCTTCCCGTGATGCAAAGGTTGCAGTTGCGGCACAGAATATGCATTATGAGGAAAAGGGTGCATATACAGGTGAGGTAAGTGCAGAAATGCTCCGTGAGCTTGGAGTAAAATATGTAGTTATCGGTCATAGCGAGCGCCGTGAATACTACGGTGAGACAGACAAGACCGTAAATCTTAAGGTTAAAAAGGCTCTTGAAGTCGGTCTTCGCCCCATCATCTGCGTCGGTGAAACTCTTGAGCAGAGAGAGTATGACATCACAAAAGAGCATATCACAATGCAGGTAAAGATCGCACTTGCAGATATCCCTGCAGACAAGATAAGAAAGCTTGTATTCGCATATGAGCCCATCTGGGCAATCGGCACGGGCAAAACCGCAACGGCAGACCAGGCTGAAGAAGTCTGCGAGCTTATCCGTTCCGTTATCCGTGCAAAATACGGCGCAAGAATTGCAAGAGCAGTTACAATTCAGTACGGCGGCTCAATGAACCCGAAGAATGCGGCAGAGCTTCTCGCAAAGCCTGACGTTGACGGTGGTCTCATTGGCGGTGCATCTCTTAAAACGGAGGATTTTGTCGCTGTAATCAATGCGGCAAACCAATAATATTATGAGTAAAAAAACACCTATCACACTTATCATAATGGACGGTTTCGGCAATGCACCCAAGGGTGCCGCTAATGCAATTGATGCAGCCGCAACCCCCAACCTTGATGAGATTTTCGCAAAGAATCCGAAATCTGCTCTCAAAGCTTCCGGTCTTGCCGTTGGTCTTCCCGACGGTCAGATGGGAAACTCTGAGGTAGGTCATACCAATATCGGTGCAGGCAGAGTTGTTTTCCAAGACCTTCCGAGAATTTCTCTTGCAATAGAAAATGGAAGCTTCTTTGAAAACGAAAAGCTCGTTGCAGCTTGCAAGAATTGTGTGGAAAACGGTACGGCACTTCACCTTATGGGTCTTATGTCCGACGGTGGTGTTCATAGCCACAACAGCCACGTATGGGGGCTTTTGGAGCTTGCAAAGAAGCAGGGCGTTAAGAATGTTTATCTCCATTGCTTCCTCGACGGACGCGATGTTTCTCCCACCTCGGGCGAAGGCTTTGTAGCTGAAGCCGAGGCAAAGTGCAAGGAAATCGGCGTGGGATGTGTAGCTACCCTTATGGGCAGATACTATGCCATGGATCGTGATAATCGCTGGGACAGAGTCGAAAAGGCTTATCGTGCAATAGTATTTGCCGAGGGTGAGGAGTTTACCTCCGGTGCCGAGGCTGTTAAGAAGTCCTATGAGGACGGAAAGACAGATGAGTTTGTTGAGCCTTCCGTAAAGTCGGGCTATGCAGGGCTTTCGGAGAATGATTCAATCATATTTTTCAACTTCCGCCCCGACAGAGCAAGAGAAATCACACGCACATTTGTTGACGATGCATTTGTTGGTTTCGACCGCGGCGAAGGCTATAAGAAGGTAAATTATGTCTGTATGACTCAGTATGATGCAAGTATGCCGAATGTTGAAGTTGCATTTGCACCGGAGAGTCTTGACAATACCTTTGGTGAGTATGTAAGCAAGCTCGGACTCAATCAGCTCCGTATTGCGGAAACCGAAAAGTATGCTCACGTAACCTTCTTCTTCAACGGCGGCGTTGAAACTCTCTATGATGGTGAAGACAGAATCCTTGTAAACTCACCCAAGGTTGCAACATATGACCTTCAGCCGGAAATGAGCGCATATGAAGTCTGTGACAGAGTAATCGAGCAGATTGCGGAAGGAAAATATGATGTTATTATCTTAAACTTCGCAAACTGCGATATGGTCGGTCACACAGGCATCTTCGATGCGGCAAAGAAGGCAGTTGAAACTGTTGACAGCTGTGTCGGACGAGTGGTTGCGGCAGTATCTGAGGCAGGCGGTATAAGCGTTATCACCGCTGACCACGGCAATGCCGATAAGATGCTCGAAGAGGATGGAGTTTCTCCCTTTACCGCCCACACAACAAACGAAGTACCGTTTGTTATAGTAGGTGCAAACGTAAAGCTCCGTGACGGCGGTCTTTGCGACATTGCACCCACAATGCTTGACCTTTTAGGTCTTGACAAGCCTGAGGAAATGACAGGCAAATCACTTATAGTCGAATAAACCATTCAAATAAAAATAATTAAGCAAAGGAGAAAAAGAAAATGAAGAAATTTGCAGAAATCGTAGACGTAGTCGGCCGTCAGGTCATCGACTCACGCGGCAACCCCACAGTTGAGGTTGATGTTTATGTTGACGACGGTGTAAACACATACCTCGGTCGTGCAGCTGTTCCCTCAGGTGCATCCACAGGTATTTTTGAAGCTTGCGAGCTTCGTGACGATGACAAGACAAAGTACATGGGCAAGAGCGTATACAAGGCTGTTGATGCTGTAAACAACGAGATTGCTGAAGCAATCATCGGTATGAACGCACTTGATCAGGTTGAAATCGACCGCACAATGATCGAGCTCGACGGCACACCCAACAAGACAAAGTTCGGTGCAAACGCAATCCTCGGTACTTCAATGGCTGTTGCAAAGGCAGCTGCTGAAGCTCTCCAGATGCCCCTTTACACATACATCGGCGGCTGCAACGCAAAGACTCTCCCCGTTCCGATGATGAACATCTTAAACGGTGGTGCTCACGCTTCCAACAACGTTGATATTCAGGAATTTATGATTATGCCTGTTGGCGCACCCACATTCTCCGAAGCACTCCGTTGGTGTACAGAAGTATTCCACAACCTCAAGAAGGTTCTTTCCGAGATGGGTATGACAACTGCTGTCGGCGACGAAGGCGGCTTTGCTCCCAACCTCAAGAAGGACGAAGATGCTATCAAGGTTATCCTCACTGCTGTTGAGCGTGCAGGCTTTAAGCCCGGCGAGGACTTTATGATTGCTATCGACGCTGCATCTTCCGAGTGGTATCAGGAAGACGGCACATACTTCCTCCCGAAGGCAAAGAAGACAATGACAAAGCAGGCTCTTGTAAACTACTGGAAGAAGCTCACATCCACATACCCGATCATCTCCCTCGAAGACGGTGTTGCTGAGGAAGACTGGGAAGCATGGGGCATGCTCACAAAGGCTATCGGCGATAAGGTTCAGCTCGTTGGTGACGACCTCTTCGTTACAAACGTATCACGTCTTTCAAAGGGTATTGACCTTGGCGTTGGTAACTCAATCCTCATCAAGGTTAACCAGATCGGTTCTCTCACAGAGACTCTTGATGCTATCCAGATGGCTAACCGCGCAGGCTACACAGCTGTTATCTCCCACCGTTCAGGTGAGACTGAGGACACAACAATTGCTGACATCGCTGTTGCTCTCAACGCAGGTCAGATCAAGACAGGTGCTCCCAGCCGTACAGACCGTGTTGCAAAGTACAACCAGCTCCTCCGCATCGAAGAAGAGCTCGGCGACAGCGCAATCTACCTCGGCAAGAAGGCATGGTTCAACCTTAAGTAATTTAAGCCTTGAATATAGAAAAATACCACGGGTTTCCGTGGTATTTTTACTTTGCCGATAAAACACCTTACAAATAAAATTTGCAAGTTTTATGTAAGATTTGCAAGTCAATTG
The DNA here is from genome assembly GCA_017435965.1 of Oscillospiraceae bacterium. GTDB lineage: Bacteria > Bacillota > Clostridia > Oscillospirales > JAAYXM01 > SIG480. The sequence continues at coordinate 12,983 of JAFSEA010000048.1, read as the reverse complement.
CGTGTATATATATAAAGACCCTCGAACACACAAAAAGGAGAAAACAAAAATGAAAAGATTTATAACACTTATCCTTGCGCTTATGATGATGTTCGCCTTTGTTTCTTGCGGAGATGAGCAGGTAAAGCAGGAGCAGACACAGCCGCAGGAACAGCCGCAAACAGAGAATGAGCCCTCCGCCGTGGAAGAAATGCGCCTTCTCGTCCCGTATTGTGATGAAAGCACCGGGGAATGGGGCTACTGCACAACGGATGGCGAAACGGTTATTGCACCGCAGTTTTATATGGCATATGAATTTGCGGAAAATGACATTGCATTGGTAAAAACAGACGATAGTGCCTCCTACGGTTATATCAACCAAAAGGGTGATTTTGTCATTGAGGCGGAGTTTGACTATGCGTTCCCCTTCACCTCAAATGGTCTTGCTCTGGTAAAAGCTGACGGAAACTATGGCTACATCAATGAAAACGGTGAGTATGCAATCGAGTCACAGGAGTTTGACGGGGCAGATTCTTTCGGCGAGAACGGTCTTGCCGCAGTCAGAGTGAATGAGAAATGGGGATATATCAACGAAAGTGGCGAATTTGTCGTTGAACCGCAGTTTAAAAGAGCATCTGCCTTCAGGGAGAATGGACTTGCGGCAGTTCAGGAAGGAGATAACTACGGCTATATAAACGAGAGTGGCGAATGGGTAATTGAGCCGCAGTTTGATGAAGCGTGGGGCTTTGCATCAAATGGTCTTGCGGTAGTTTATGAAGACGGCAAAGGCTGGGGGTACATCAACGAAAGCGGTGAATTTGTGATAGAGCCGCAGTTTAAAAAGGCAGGCTTCTTTGCCGAAAACGGTCTTGCACCGGTTGAGACAGACGGTAAATGCGGCTATATCGATGCAAAGGGTGAATTTGTAATCGAGCCGCAGTTTGGCTGGGCAGCGACCTTTGCAGAAAATGGACTTGCCGCAGTCGGAGCAGACGGCAAATGCGGCTATATAAACGAAAAGGGTGAATTTGTAATTGAGCCGAAGTTTGACGATGCACGGTCTTTTGCGGATAACGGTCTTGCTGAGGTCAAGATAAACGACAGATACGGCTATATCAACGAAAGTGGCGAGATTATAGAGCCGAAGAAGTAAGAATAAAAGAGAAAACTCTTTCAATAGGGAAACTCTATTCCGGTTGACAAAAGAAAAATGTGGTGATATAATGAAGCCACATTCCAAATCATTTTATAGGGGGAAATTTTTATGAAAAAGTTACTTTCGCTTATTCTCGCATTTGCACTTATATGCACACTCATCCCGGCAGTTTCGGCATCCACACCCGAGCTTCAGCTTGCAGGAAAAACAGGCGTATATGTCGGTGAAAGAATCAAATGGACAGCAAACCAGTGGGTCAGCTGGAATTCCGGCAACCCGGGCGTTGCAACTATTGATGCCAACGGCAACATCGTTGCACATAAGGCAGGTAAGACAAACATAACCGCAACAGCTGCAAACGGAGCCAAGAAGACCGTTATGCTCTATGTTTATAATAATGAATATACGGTAAAAATGAGACCTAACTATGAGGGCGGGGGTACTGTACACAGACATAACGTACAGCCTGTTTATTTGGGATACCGTGCAGGAACTTTCCCTGTAATAGCTATTACCTCTAAAGATAGCCAAATTTATCTTGCGGTTGAATATTGCGGAAATAAATACATTTACATGAATAAGGTTTCTATAAATGCAGATGGTGTAGTACGTTCTTTCCTATGTAATAATGTGTTCAGACAGATGAGCAACGGAAAATGCACAGAATACGAGTATTTGCATTTCACTACAGCATACGGAATAGATACTTTGGAGAAAATGGCGAATGCGAGAAACTTGACCATCACATTTAGTGGCACAAACGGAAGTTCCACAGTCACACTTTCCGCTACCGACAAACAGGCAATTCGTGATGTGCTCAATGCATATTCGAGAATGGACTAAAAAAGATTTCGACGGTATGAAGAAAACTCCCCGATTCGGGGAGTTTTTTATATTATTTCGGATTTACAATATCTCTCCAGTCCATATCTCCACGCTCGAGACCGAGGACCAAAACCTCTGCTGTTGCGATATTTGTTGCAATGGGGATATTGTGCATATCGCAAAGCCTTAAAAGGGAAGAGACCGCAGGCTCTTGTGGCATTGAGGTGAGAGGGTCGCGGAAGAAGAGCATCATATCAATCTCATTATGGGCAATTCTTGCACCTATCTGCTGATCGCCGCCCTGAGCACCTGAAAGAAACTGCCTTACTTCAAGACCGGTGGCTTCGGAAACAAGCTTTGCGGTAGTGCCCGTTCCGCAGAGAACGTGCTTTTGCAAAACGCCCTTATATGCGATGCAAAACTGAATCATAAGTTCCTTCTTTTTATCGTGAGCAATCAATGCGATGTTCATATTTCCTCCATTTCTCCCTTATACCTTCTTTGATATCTTCATAAGCGGCACACTTTCGCCGCATATTCTTCTTGCAATATTTCTGTATGCCCGTGCGGCAGGCGTTCTGAACTTCTTAAAGAGAAGCTCACCTCTGTTTGCCGCCTCTATCACACGCTTATCCTCGGGTACGATGCCGATAAGCTGGGTGCTTGTTTTATCTATTGCCTCATCAATGTTTGCCGCACCCAATCTTCTTATGAGGGAAGGGCGTACCCGATTGACAACAAGGCGGATGTCGCGGATTCCGCGTTTTCGCAATGCAGTCCGTGTAAGTCGTGCGTCACGAAGGCTTACCGTGTCGGGAGTTGCAACAAGAATTGCGGCATCGCTGACTGCGGCGGCAAGACTGAAGCCGAAATCAAGACCTGCAGGGCAGTCGATGATGCAGAAATCACAAATACCTTTAATCTCGGTTACGAGTGCCGCAAGGTCTTCCGGGGTAACATCACGTCCGAGATTCTCACCGAGCGGTGAGGCGAGAAGCCACAGATTTTCCACAACAGGATGGGGAAGAAGAGCTTCTTTCAGAGTTGTATTTCCCGAAATGACATCCGTAAAATCAAAAAGGGCAGAGTCGGAAACGCCGAGAACGATATCCATATTCCGAAGTCCCACATCGGCATCGAGAACGACAACACGTTTGCCCAACGCCGCAAGACAACAGGCAACGCCCGAGGCAACGGAGGTTTTTCCCGTTCCGCCTTTGCCTGATGCAATGCATATTGCTTTTGACATACCACGCCCACACCCTTCCTGAACTTATGCTATGATTATTATATAGTATACAATATTTAAGTGGCTTTGTAAATTGTTATTTTATAAGAACTCCTTCGTTTGTGCGCGAATCGCTTTGAAAGCTTGTGTTGAAATAAGCATCAAACACATCTTTTGCAACTGATGGGATACGGCTGCCCTGACCGCCGTTTTCAACCACAATGGCAATAGCAATTTCCGGGTCCTCAACGGGGGCATACGCTACATACAAAGCGTGAGAGCCGCCGGGAGCTTGTGCAGAGCCGGTTTTACCTGCAACGGTCACGGCATAGTTTTCAAAGACCGAATAAGAAGTGCCGCCTTCCTCCTGTGCACCTGCGTGGAGACCTTCGCGGATTGCATTTTTGGTAGCTTCCGAAAGCTCCATTTCGCCCACGATTTCAGGCATTACAACTTCTGTTTCCTCTTTGGTATCGGATTTCTGCACGCTCTTTAAGAGGTGGGGCTTATATCTGATACCGTCGTTTGCAAGCTGGGCAGTATAGTTTGCAAGCTGAAGGGGGGTTACTAAAGTGTCTGACTGGCCGATTGCGGCGGAAAGAGTTTCGCCGGGATACCAGGTCTTTCCGTTTGCTTCACGTGCCTCGGCACTTGCAACAGCACCGGAGACCTCACCGCCTATCTCAATTCCGGTTTTTTTGCCGAATCCAAAGGCTTCTGCTCTTGCGGCAAGACTGCCTATTCCCACACGCCGTCCCACGTCGTAGAAGAAATAGTTACAAGAGACCTTGAGTGCTTCGGAAACATTTATCTCACCGTGAGTTTTTCCATACTGTCGGAAGATGTCACACATCGGAGTTGTGCTGGGAGCATAATACATATATTTACCTGTGGTAAGCATCTTTTCATTGGGGGTTATCGTTTTTGACTCAAGACCTTCGATGGCAGTTATCATTTTGAAAGTTGAACCCGGGGGATATGCACCGCCGATTGCACGGTTTAAAAGCGGAAGATACTCGTCATTATAAAGAGTGTTATAGTCCTTTGAATATGTGGTTATATCATAAGAGGGATAAGATGCCATAACGAGTATACCGCCGGTTTTGACATCAATGGCGACACAGGCAGCGCCCTTTGCATCCTCGCCGCCCCAGCGTGGGTTGGTTTTTCCTTCTTCACGGAGGCGAGGCACAAGCTCTGCAAGAGAACGCTCCGCCACTTCCTGCATACGCAGGTCAAGGGTGAGTATGCAGTCCTGACCGAGGATCGGTTTTTCTTCATAAAGCACCCGGGTTGTTTCGCCGCCCGGAGTGGTTTCGATAGTACGTGAGCCGTCAATGCCGCGCAGATAGCTTTCAAACGCCTTTTCAACGCCGTCTTTTCCCACAAGGTCGTTCATCTGATATCCCTTTTGCTTGAGCTCGGCATATTCCTCACGATATATCATACCGATGCGACCGAGGATATGCGCCGCCGCCTTGGTCTTGTATTCACGGATGGCGGCAACTTCAATGGTGACACCCGGAAGCTTGCGAGAATTTTCCTTTATTTTTGTAACGAGATTTCTCTCAACGTCTATGGCAAAGGTATAGGGTATATGTTTTGAGAAACCTCGGGTTTCTATCTCATACATAACGCCGCACAGTTTTCTGCGAAGAAGATTGTCTTCTGTCTTCAGATTATAACGCTCGCTGAGAGCTGTTATAAATTCGGTGGCAGGCATATCCAAACGCCATTCACGTTCACGGAGAAAGCGAACAACGGCACTTTCGTCCTTTGTACCTATGCCTGTGTTGTAGGTATAGGAAAAAGGCTCGGTGGTCGTGATGGGAAGAGTATCGACATACTCCTCTGCCGATGCGTCGAAAAGGTTTATGAGGGTGCTGATAACCTCCTCTGCCTTGTCAGAGTCCCAGTTTGTTTTGTCAAAAACAACGGAGAAGCTCATTCTGTTTGTAACAAGCGGTCTGCCGAAACGGTCACATATTTCGCCTCGTGGCGCAGGTATGGTGATGGTTTTAGACACTCTTCGGGTGGAAACCTCAACATATTCCGTGCCGGACACTATCTGAAGAAAATAAAGTCTGCCGAGGAAGACGATAATAAAAAGAAAACCTATACCGGCAAGCAACCAGGCACGCAGTCGATATTTTCTCTCCACAAGGCAGACCTCCTTTCATAAATTCTCTCTTATTATTCCTCCGCAGTTTCCGGTTCAAACCTCTTTCCTATGCGTATGATTATAAAATAGAGGATGGGGGTAAAGGGAAGAGTTGCAAGTATTTCTCCGGGGATGATATAAAGAAGTGATGATATCGTTCCTTCGCCCTGAAGAAGCATATATATGCAATAGTGCAGAAATTGCATGGGAATTACTATTACTACCCAGTTGAGAAGTGACATACCATAATTTTTCCAATACATAATCGTATTGAGAAGGCATATTCCAAAAGCAAGAACCACGAGGGTTATGGTATAAAAGGCTTCATAACCCGAATACAATCCGTCGCAGAGAAGTCCACCCGCAATTCCGGCTATCATTCCGTCCTCAACACCGTCACGGAGTGAGATTACCGCAACGATAAACGGGATAAGGTTGGGAGAACAGAACATAACGTCTATACCGGAAAGAATGGTGGTCTGTATGACAACGCACAGCAACATAAATGCACAATAGCAAATCCATTTATATGTCCGTAGTTTTGATTTCGGAGTCATTATGTCTCCCACCTCCTTTTGCGGCAGCCTGAATGTGATTTTTTATTCTGTTATGCTGAAGGACTTGATTACAAGAACGTGACTTACATTTTCAACATTGACTGCGGGCTTTATAATCGCATATTTTGATATGCCGTGCTCCTCGCTTTTGACCTCCACAACACTTCCGAGTACAATACCCTTTGGGAAAAGTCCGCCAAAGCCCGAGGTTTCAATCATATCGCCCTCCAGAAGCTGTGTGTCACGGGGGAGAAAGCTCAGACGGAGAAGACCTTGTACCATAAGGTCAAAAGAGCCTTCAATGCTTGCAACATCACGGGTTCTTGAAGCTATTGCCGACACTTCGATACTTGCATCCGTGATTGACGTGACTGTTGCCCAACTGTTTCCCACTTCGCTGACATAGCCTACCATACCTTCGGTGGTGACAACACAGTTGTCAATGTTAATGCCGGAATTTGTGCCTTTGTTTATCGTGTAGGTCCGGGACCAGTTATCGGAATTTTTCGCAATTACCTCCGCAGGCTCAAACACAAGGGTTCTGTCTCTTTCACGAAGTCCGAGAGCAGCACGGAGCTGAACGTTTTCCTTGCCCAGAGCATCGTTTTCACGGGCAGCCTGTTGTGCCGCGGCAAGCTCGTTGCGAAGCCTTTCGTTTTCAACTTCCAGATTTTCATAATATTCTTCGCGGTTGATATTCGTACCGAAAAAATCAGATATGGAGGACGTAATCCCCTGTATCGGGCTTGTGATTGCATTTATAACAGAGCCGACAGGCGACACTCTGCCGTCGGAAACAACGGAGAGAATCGCAAGTATAAGAGATGTGAGGACGGCGCTGAGAAAAATTATAATCGTTTTTCTCGAAAAGAAATTATTCATAAAAAACCTCTGCCTTTTATAAAATACGGGACATTTTATCAATCCGTCAATTCTGAAAGTATTTCACAAAGCCTTTTCATCGGGAGACCCACAACATTGAAATAGTCGCCGGTAACACGGTTTACAAACTCACCTGCACCGCCCTGGATGCCATAAGCCCCGGCTTTGTCGAGGCTTTCGCCCGTTGCGATGTAATCATCTATCTCTTCCTCGGAAAGGTCGCGGAAAGAAACCTCGGTTTTTACCGCATCGAGAATTGTTTTATCACGGCACATAACGCAGATTCCGGTATAGACCTCCTGACCTTTGCCCGACATCGCAGTAAGCATCTCCTTTGCGTGGGCTTCGTCCCTCGGTTTTCCGAGAACTTCGCCATCAAAGGCAACAACGGTATCAGCCCCGATAACAATATCCTCGGGATGACGTGAAAAAACCTCACGCGCCTTTATTCCGGCAAGGGTTTTAACATATCCGGCAACATCGCCGCCCGAAAAGGATGGCTCGGGGGAAGTTGAAACGTCTATTGTGAAATCCTCGGTGTAAAGGGAGAGAAGCTCTCTTCTCCGAGGCGATTTTGAAGCAAGAACTAACATAAAAACCCTCTTTTACTTCTTTCCCGTGCTTCCGAAGCCTCCGCTTCCGCGGTCGGTTTCGGAAAGAGAGGCTTCCACAACAAGCTCGGGAATTTCAACGGGCATAATGAGAAGCTGTGCAATCCTCTCGCCGGGCTCAACAACGAAATCCTCAATGCCGAGGTTTATAAGTCCAACTTTAATTTCACCACGGTAATCGCTGTCGATTATCCCGACACCGTTTGCAAGGGTTATTCCGTGCTTTATTGCAAGACCGCTTCTTGCACACACAACGGCAACGCTCTTTGCGTCGGGAAGGGCAACGGCAACCCCTGTGGGGACGAGAAGGGTTTCGCCCTGCATAAGATATGTGGGTGCACCGATATCCGCATAAAGGTCATAGCCTGCACTTCCGCTTGTTGCACGGGTGGGGACTTTTGCGGTATCGGAAAGTAATTTTATTTTAAGCTTATCCATAATAAAAACTCCTTCACTGTTTTTACTCCACTCCTCTGTAATAGAGTCCCTTTGTGAATTCGTGGGGTGTGTATGCGCCTTTTCCGAGATATGCATCAAAGACAGAGATGCACTCTCTCACATTTTCTGTGGTAAAGGAAAGACGGACAAAAGTGAGACCGAGTTTCTCATAGTCCTTTTTCTTGTCGGCAAGGAAGAGCTTCTTTGAGTTGAGAAGCCCCGTGCGGCAACCAAACTCCGCAACAAGTGGGAAAGATACCCCCGTTCTGTCAACAAGAACACGGTTGTTTTTGCATCCGCAAACACCTGTTTGTGCCTTTATAACACAGTTTTCGCAAATCATAAGCGGAAGTCTTCCGTATACTATGATTTCCGTGTCGCAAATCTTTGAAATGTCGCGGATTTGCGGAAATGTAAGCTCCGGAGAAAGAAGCGCAGAAGTGATTCCCAGACGTCTCGCTTCACGGAGTGAATAGGAATTTGCTATGTTAAGACCAAAATCGCCGCGGAGGGCAAAGCCGAAGCCCGAAGCAAAAGGAATGTGCCCCATATTGCCCACGGATGCCTCCTCCACTCCCAACTCACGTGCCTTTTGGGCAAGGGGCGCAAGGAGAGAAAATTCGCTGTCTTTTATAATTCTCGGGAAAGCGGCAACAACGGTTACCCTTTGCATAATTTCGGAAATTCTCTTCTCGTTTCCGTCAAACTCGGTAAGAGGAATATATACAAGAGCAGGTTTGCGGTCGAGAAGCTCATTGCTTATCTGGGAAACGCTTCTCACGGAAACCGTTATCTCGGGTTTTTCTTTTCTGTTTAAAAGCTTGAAGCCTTTGTTGAATTCGCCCTCGGTTTTGTCACGTTTTTGGATATAATTCTCCTCAAGTGAATCGAGACATTCCCGGCGGAGTGCATTGAGGGCTGATGTGGGAAGAGAGAGACCTTCCGAAAGCTTTATGTTTATGCTTTTGGTCTTAAAGCGTGTTCCGCCGGTTTTTTCAAGCTGCGCGGAAACAGACTCTTCGCTGAGTGCAACCTTTATTGCAGGCTGAGGGATGGGGCCCTGTGCCATTGCACGGTTGCCTCTGTCATCCTGCACCGCGAGAAGGGAAGGCTTGCCCTTTTCAATCACGCAGAAAAACTCTATATCTTCGGTTGGCTCGGGGATTTCTTCATAGGTTTTTCTTGCCGAGGCAAGAAGTGCTTCGGGTGCTTTTGTTTCGGCTCGTATGCCAAACATATCCGCACCCTTTTTATTTTTATAATATCCGTCTGTGAAACCTTCGCGTGAGAAGATGTCGCTCAGAGTGCGTTTTTCCCTGTCTGTTGCAACTCTTCCTTCACGGAGGATTTTTGAATATATCCCGGTGACAACCGCGACATATTCGGGTCTCTTCATACGACCTTCAATCTTGAGGGATGCAATACCCATCTCCGAAAGCTCGGTGATATAATCGGCAAGGCACAAATCCTTTAAGCTCAAGGGATAAATGTCCTGACCCATCTCGCCCAATTTATATTGCAGTCTGCAGGGCTGGGCACAAAGTCCGCGGTTTCCGCTTCGCTGACCGATAACCGCACTCATTTCGCATTGTCCCGACCAGCACATACAGAGAGCACCGTGAACAAACACCTCAAGCTCAATGGGCGATTCCTTTGCAATTTCGCAGATTTCCTCACGGGAAAGCTCACGGGCAAGGACAACTCTGGTAAAGCCGAGGTCGGCAAGCTGTTTTACACCGTCAAGGTTGTGCACCGTCATCTGCGTGGATGCGTGAAGAGGAAGGTGAGGTGCAACCTCACGAAAAAGCCGTGCTATGCCGAGGTCCGCAACGATTACGGCATCTGCACCTGCACGGTTGATTTCACGGCAGACCTCCTCAACCCGTGCCATTTCACGGTCACGGGCAAGGGTGTTTACCGTAACATAAACCTTCACTCCGCGCTTGTGGCAAAACTCACAAGCGGAGCGGAGGTCTTTATCATTAAAATTTTTTGCAAGTCTCCTGGCATTGAACTCACCATAGCCGAGATACACCGCATCGGCACCGTTTGCAACTGCGGCGCGGAGGGCATCAAAAGAGCCTGCCGGGGAGAGAATTTCTGCCCGATTCTTCATATTACTTTCCGCCAAGACGTGAAATCTCACGCTTGAGATCGGCAATCTCTGACTTCATACGGCTTCCGTCTTCAAGATAATCCTTGAGCTGTGTGCGGAGGTTTTCCGCAGTTTCGAGTGCCTTGTAGTATTCATCGGAAATATTTACTGCAGAAAGAATTGCAGCTTCAACAAGAGAGACACTGCCTGCCTTTAAGACCTCATTTATCTTTGTATCAACGTGAGCCGCAACACGGCGTGTGTATTCCTCATTCTCGCCGCTTACAAGGCGAAGCTCTGCACCGCCGATATTTACGCTTATAATATTCTTCATTTCTATTTTCCCCTCTCCGTTTTTTATTTTATATGTAATAAGTATATCATATAGTGCGGAATATTTAAACAGAAAATTTAAAAGTTTCTGAAAATTTTTTATCATCTTTCCGAAAAAGAAAAATAAAATACGCAAAAAATAATTGACAAAAAAATCGACAAGATGTACAATGATTATACAAAATTTAAGGAGGAAGAGTGTTATGAACGAAAATCAGGCAAGCGCAGTTCCGGAAACCGAAGCAGCGAAGAAAAAAATGGATGCAGGTACAATCGTAAAAATCGTGAGTGCCGTAGTTATTGTTGCTTCTTTAGTTGTAATTTTTGTATACATATTCAACAACAGTATCACAGCAAGTGAATTCAACCAGATAAAGAACGGTATGACTTATGAAGAAGTTTGTGAAATTGTGGGTTGTGAGGGTGAACTTGGAGTAAGTTCTTCTTATGGAAGCTATTCTGGTGAAGTTTATACCTTCAAAGGCACATTGTATCATATAAGCGGAGCAAATGCCGCAATCACCTTCTCAAACGGACGTGTTTCCGCCAAAGCTGCAGTAGGTTTGATCTTCTGATAAAGCCGGGAATTCAAATCACAATAAAAACCGAAATTCACAAAGCGTGAGTTTCGGTTTTTTCCATAGAAAATCAAGCTTTTGCCTTGACAAAACGGGCATAGGTATATTAAAATTAAAAAGTTAATACAAGCCTCCTTAGTTAAGTGGATATAAGGACCTCACGAAAATGTAGCCAAAATAAATTTTGGACATTTTCGGAGAACCTTGTTATTCACGAAGGCGATAATAAGGACCTCACGAAAATGTAGCCAAAATAAATTTTGGACATTTTCGGAGAACCTTGTTATTCGCTTCGCTCATAATAACAAGCCCTCCCCGGAAATGATGAGTAAAATCAAGTTAATACAAGCCTCCTTAGTTAAGTGGATATAACAAGCCCCTCCTAAGGGCTAGTCATGTGTTCGATTCACATAGGGGGTGCCAGGAAAAAAGCACTTGCGAAAGCAAGTGCTTTTTTCAATGATGTTTGCCTGCGGCAAATGATGTTGGCTTTGCCAATGATGACGCTGTCGCTAATGATGTGTGCCTTGCGGCACATTATGGCAAACATTGCTTCATTGCGGCACTTCGTTTTGCAACATCATATTTGCGAAGCAAATGCATCATTACTAACGAAGTCGCTTTCTTGACAATCTTGTCGAACAAACTCGAAAAAGTATGTAATTTCACAAAGTTTTTGCGGCTATAAGTGTAAAAACTTATTGACTTTTTGGGGTTTTTCGACTACAATATACTCGTATAATAGTAACAGGAGGAGATTTTATGATTATACGTCCTGATTATATCAATGCTATAGCTCCTTATATTGACACTCCGCTTGTGAAAATTCTTGCCGGTGTGCGCCGCTCGGGTAAATCTACCATTCTTGCAATGCTCCGGGAGGAATTGAAGTCTCGCGGAATTAAGGCTGAAAATATTATTTTCCGCAAATATAACGAGATGGAAATAGACGATGGCTTTTCTGCCAAGGATATGTATGATGAACTTAAGTCTGCCATATCCGGCAAAGGGAGATGTTATCTGTTCCTTGATGAATTGCAGGAAGTTGATGGCTGGGAAAAGGCTGTAAACAGCTTGATGGAAGGTGCTGATGTAGATATTTATGTTACCGGTTCAAACTCAAAACTTATGTCAAGCGAAATCTCAACCTATCTGACCGGTCGTTATATTTTAATTCCTGTTTACACGCTTTCTTTCAAAGAATACCTTTCTTTTAAATCAAAGCCCGAAAGCGGGGCTGCTGCAATGTTTGATGAATATCTGCAGTTTGGCGGCTTTCCGATTATCGGCATATCCAATTTTAATACCGATTCAGCCTACCAGGTGGTTGACGGTATTTACTGCGCTGTTATAACAAGGGATATTTCAAAGCGTCACAAAATACGCAACAAGGAGCTTTTTGACAGAGTTGTTCGTTTTATTATAGAAAATGTGGGACAGACTTTTTCGGCAAACTCTATTGTTAAGTTTTTAAAGAGTGAGCACAGAAGTATATCGGTGGAAACTATTTATAATTACCTAAAATGGCTTGAGCAAGCGTTTATCATCTATCCCTGCCGCCGATATGACCTTCAGGGCAAGTCAGTGCTTAAAACCCAGGAAAAATATTATCTTTCCGACATTTCTTTTAAATACAGTAAAATGGGCTTTGACCACAAGATGATTTCTGCCATGCTCGAAAACATTGTTTATCTTGAAATGAAAAGGCGCGGATATGAAGTTTATGTAGGTAAATTCGGAACAAAGGAAATTGACTTTGTTGGTGTTCGCCGTGATGAAAAAGTATATATTCAGATTTGCGAAAAGCTTCCTGATGAATCCACACGTGAAACCGATAACCTGATGGATATTAAAGACCATTATCACAAATATGTTGTTTGCAGAGACCCCTTGGCAATCGGCAACGATAACGGCATTGCAATTGTCCATATTGCAGATTTTCTGCTGCGTGAGAATTGGTAACAGCTTTTATAGCAAACCCTCTAATTCGGGGGCAAGGGGCGGTCATGTGTTCGCATCCCCAGGGGAAGCCAGGAAAAAAGCACTTGCGAAAGCAAGTGCTCAGACTGTCGAAAAAGGTGCGAGACCACAAGCGAAGAAACATATGTAGGGAACGACAACCGGTCGTTCCGTCTCGTTT
>JAFSEA010000047.1 GCA_017435965.1 Oscillospiraceae bacterium | reverse complement strand
CGAAGTGACAGTCATTTATCATATCGAAAGGATAGTTCTGGCACCTGCTTTCGGAAGTCTGTTGTTGTCGTATTCGGCTTCCTGCAGCTTGTCATTCACGAATGCGAATGACAACTTGCAGAGAGCCGAATGGCTTTTATCACGCAGGTGCAAATCCTCACTTCGAAAGGAAGGTCATATTCATTTCGAAGAGATAATCATTTGTCATATCGAAAAGAGAGTTGGGGGTGCAATATTCAATTGGGAACAGAGGTTAGTAATTGGCTTCATCAGAGACTTTGAAAGGATCATCATCTCCGACTTGCCGAGCGTATCCCCTTGCATTCAAGAGGGCAGATTTACGGTGGTCAGTCGTATTTCTGCGACGCTGCGCCGAGTGCCGGTGCTCCGGTTCAGGTACAAATGACCTGATCAGCGGGGATTTTCATTCTGCCATGCAACGATTAAATCCCGGAAACAATTCGCTGTGCGAAATTCCTATAAAGGAGACGGTCGCACCTCCGTCTGAGCAATTTTATTTAACGACGGAACTCTCAAACGTCGTGGGCATCTCACACATTTTCGTCATGAGCTTCGGCAGATACCCTTGCCTCGGTGGAAACAAATTTTCGTCAGCAACTTTTCCGTCCACCGATTACGGATTTTGACAGTCAGACCACCGTGACCTGTAATGGCTCTGTCAGCCGTCTTTCTGTGAACCAAATTCTTTTGGTCACATTGTTTTGGTTTTCCTGATCTCATACTGTTTCATTTAAACTCCTCCTTCATAAATTAAAAATATATTTTGACTCCCGGTGGGAGAACAAAAACCAAATTAGACAACAAACGAAAAAGCACCCATCCGTCCCCGGATGAGTGCTATCTATGCATTTCCTCGTTGCTTTTATTTTTGGTCGTAGAATATTTCTTCGTTGGTTTTCCATACTCTGCAATCCTTACAAGGGGGCTTAATCCTTGCAACAAGGGAGGCAAACACCTTCTTTGGGAACGGCACTTTTCGTTTGTCATTTTAATTCCTCCTTCATAAATTAATAATTGGTATAGCCAGTATAGCAAGTGAATTTGCACATTGCAATAGGTTTTGGTAAAGCGGGACCTGACAAGTCCCATAACTTTTTTAACCCTCTTTTTTCGTGAATAATTCTGCCGATTCTACCCTTAAAGCCTCGGCAATGTGAAAGAGGACATCCAGGGATGGATCGATCTTTCCGTTCAGCATCCGGGTTATGTACCATTCATTTTTTCCAATTCTTATACTCAGTGCCCGTGCCGTAAGATTTTTGTCCATCATAAGACGGATAATATTGTCCTCCAAAATTTTTCTTCTTTTCTCGTAATTTCTCTTGTTTTCCATATTCAAAACCTTCCTTATAACGTTTTTACAGCCTAAATCCACGGCAAAAGCCATTTTTTCGACTGATTTGTTATAAGGTATGTGAATTTACGGTTTAGTTTCAAGAAAACAATACGGGAAAAGAAAAAACAGCTATTTTGTTGCTTGTTTAGAACATAATCGTTTTTTTCAAAAAGTCAAGGTCTCGACAATATCCCGTTACATAACGAAAAAGCACGTTTGACATTACTGCCAGACGTGCGTTGTTATATCTTGTTATCAGTAATTTCGAAAAATTTTCGTCAAGAAGTGTGATGATACGGTTATCTGTCCCAAAACATAATTCAACAAGATTTGTAACTTTTTCAAAAATACTTTATTTTTCTGAAAGAATATGTTATAATACATAATGCCAAACAAAGCTAAATACAGAAAAGGATCACTTTTTACCAAGGGGATATTATACCCTTTTTTGGTTATCATCTGATAAGAGTTCGGTAAAAGCGTAACTCCACTCAGATGGTAACAAGGGTTTTCCTTTTCTGTTTGGGCTTTGTTTGGCGACAATCGGAGTTACGTTTTTCGGTGCGTGGCTTCGGTCACGCACTTTTTATTTTATAGAAAAGAGGAAAAACAATGAAAAAAGTAAGTAGTGTTTTATGGGGAATCGTATTGATTGCCGCGGGTCTGATCTGGGCACTGAAGGAATTTAATATTGCTAATATCGATATTTTCTTCGACGGCTGGTGGACATTATTTATCATTGTCCCCTGCGCCATCGGTTTGTTCACAGAACGAGAAAAGACCGGCAATATCATCGGTCTTGTGATCGGTGTATTCTTACTTCTCTGTTGCCAGGATATCCTTAGTTTTTCAATGCTGTGGAAATTGCTTGTTCCGGCAATCATTGTAATCATCGGTTTGAAAATGGTAATGGTCGGATTGTTTGGTAACAAAGCCAATGAAATTATGAAAAAACTTAAGCTGGAAGGTAAACCCTTAAAATCAGGCTGTGCCGTTTTCTCCGGTTGTGACATTAAATATGATAACGAAATATTTGAAGGTGCTGAATTAACTGCCGTCTTTGGTGGTGTAGACTGTGACCTTAAAAATGCTATTATCGAAAAAGACTGTGCCATTCAAGTATCGGCTATCTTTGGCGGTATTGATATT
>JAFSEA010000046.1 GCA_017435965.1 Oscillospiraceae bacterium | reverse complement strand
TTTGGAGAAGCAGAAGGAAGGTAAGAAGCGAATGCGTAACCTCGGCTCGGTAGAAGTGCCGCAAGATGCATTTATGGCTGTTTTAAAACTCGACGAATAGAGGTGCACTCCGTGACTTCCCTCGGAATATATGTTCATATACCCTTTTGCCTTTCAAAATGTGCCTACTGCGATTTTTATTCAAAGTGCGGCACAAAGGGCGAATATAACAAATATACAGAAGCACTCTGCTACCATATAGAAAGTTCGGATATGCGTTCTTCGGGATATGAGGTTGACAGCATTTACTTCGGCGGTGGCACTCCCACGGCGATAGGTGCACGAAATCTGATTAAAATTCTTGGCTCGATATATCGCAGTTTCATTATCTCCGACACCTGTGAAATAACTTTGGAAGCAAACCCCAATTCCGTGGATCTCACAATGCTTCGGAAGCTTCATCGTGCAGGCTTTAACCGAATCTCCTTCGGTATGCAATCGGCAAGTGCCGCAGAGCTTCAGATTCTCGGCAGAACCCACACCTTTGAAGATGTGAAAAACGCCGTTACTGCCGCACGAAAAGCAAAGTTCGATAACATTTCCTTAGACCTTATGTTTGCTCTTCCGAATCAGACCATAGGGGATTTTCTCGACTCTCTTGATGCGGCAATAGAGCTTTCTCCCGAACATATCTCCTGCTACATCCTAAAGCTTGAAGAAGGCACTCCCCTTGCAAAAAGTCTTGATGCGGCATCACTTCCCTCCGAAGACAATCAGGCAGATATGTATCTTGCCGCAGTGACAAGACTTTCCGATGAAGGCTATGAGCAATATGAAATCTCAAACTTTGCCAAAGAAGGCTTCCGTTCCCATCACAATATGAAATACTGGACTCTGGGAGATTATCTCGGCTTTGGGCCTTCCGCCCATTCCCTTATGGATAAAAAGCGATTTTCATATATCCGTGATACGGAAAAATACATTGCGGCACTTGAAGAGGACGGCGATGTTACGGAAAAAAGCGAAGATATCAGTACAGCCGAGCGTTGTGCCGAATATCTGATGCTGGGACTTCGCACCTGCGACGGCATTTCCGCCGACATTCTCGAAAATAATTATCTCGTATCTTTTGACAAAATAGAAAAGGTTCTCCTCCGCTATCATGAAAGCGGGCATACCGACTTTGACGGCCTGAAGTGGCGGCTTACTCCGGAAGGATTTTTGATTTCCAATCACATAATCTCCGAAGTTCTCGATGCCCTCGAAGCTTCAAAACACATACTTGACCTGCTTAGTAAAGAATGAAAGGAAGTAATTAAAAATGCGTGCAGTTATAACAGTTATCGGTAAAGACACAACAGGTATCATTGCCGCCGTGTCAAACGTACTCAAGGAAAGAGAAATAAATATCCTCGATATCAATCAGAGCGTTCTCTCTGATATGTTCGTGATGGTTATGCTTGTTGACATCACTTCAAGCAAGGTTGACTTTGCTTCCCTTCAGGGCGAGCTTACAACCCTTGGTGACAATATGGGTCTTAAGATTCTCGCAATGCACGAGGATATCTTCAACACAATGCACAGAATATAAGAGGTGAAGCTCTCCATGATAAATTCATTTGACATTCTCGAAACCATCAAGATGATCGAAGAAGAGCATCTTGATATCCGCACCGTCACAATGGGAATCTCCCTCCGTGACTGTGCAGGAAGCGACATAAACCGCGTTGCAGACAAGGTGTATGACAAAATTACAAAAACTGCAGAAAAGCTTGTTCCCACAGCGGAGCAGATTTCCGTTGAATATGGTATCCCGATTGTAAACAAGCGTGTTTCCGTAACTCCCATATCAATGCTTGCCGATGCAGTTGAGAGCGAGGATATAACAATCCTTGCAAAGGCACTCGACCGTGCCGCCGATACTCTCGGTATAAACTTTATCGGAGGCTATGGTGCTCTCGTTCATAAGGGTATGACAAAGGGCGATACTGCCCTTATAAACTCTCTCCCCGAAGCACTTTCCGAAACCGAGCGTGTGTGCTCATTTGTAAACGTTGCAACAACAAGGGCAGGCATCAATATGGATGCGGTCAAGACTCTCGGTGAGCTTGTATGCAAGATGGCATATCTTACCCGTGACCGCGAAAGCGTTGCCTGTGCAAAGTTTGTTGCATTTGCAAACTCCACCGAGGATAACCCCTTTATGGCAGGTGCTTTCCACGGTGTCGGCGAAGGCGAAGCTGTTATCAATGTCGGTGTATCAGGCCCCGGTGTTGTTCATAAGGCAATAAAGCGTGCAGGTGATTGCAACCTCACAGACCTTGCCGAGGTTATAAAGCGAACTGCCTTCAAGATTACCCGTGCAGGTCAGCTTGTCGCAAAAACTGCGGCAGAAAGACTCGGCATCCCCTTCGGTATCGTTGATTTATCCCTTGCCCCCACTCCTGCGATAGGTGATTCCGTTGCACATATCATTGAAGAGATGGGACTTTCCTCCGTTGGAAGCCACGGTACAACTGCGGCTCTTGCAATGCTCAACGATGCAGTCAAGAAAGGCGGCGTTATGGCATCTCCCCATGTCGGCGGTCTCTCCGGTGCGTTCATCCCCGTTTCCGAAGATGCAGGTATGATTGAAGCGGCAAGAAAAGGACTTCTTTCCTTTGATAAGCTTGAAGCAATGACTGCAGTATGCTCCGTTGGTCTTGATATGATAGCTGTTCCCGGCGACACTCCCCCCGAGGTTATTTCCGCAATCATTGCAGACGAAATCTCAATCGGCGTTGTCAATAATAAAACGACGGCTGTCCGTGTTATCCCTGCCTATGGCAAGGGCGTTGGCGATTCGGTAAGCTACGGCGGACTCCTCGGCGAAGCACCAATTATGCCCATCAGCACCTGCTCACCCTTAAAGCTTATATCCCGTGGCGGCAGAATCCCTGCCCCCATCCACAGTCAGAAGAACTAAAGCCATGTGTGATATCAAACGTGATGAATTATATATGAAGGAAGCTCTCGCACTTGCAGAGAAGGCATATGAGCTTGGAGAAGCTCCCGTGGGTTGTGTCATAGTCCTCGGTGATGAAATCATCGGCCGCGGCTATAATCTCCGTGAAAGCAGCGGAAATCCCCTCACCCATGCAGAAGTTATCGCAATAAATGAAGCCTCGGAAAAAGTGAAAAGCTTCCGACTTGTTGACTGCGAGCTTTATGTCACATTGGAGCCTTGTCCCATGTGTGCCGGTGCCTGCATCAATTCAAGAGTTGAGAGAGTTATATTCGGTGCAAGAGACCCCAAAGCCGGAAGCTGTGGCTCTGTGATAAATCTCTTTGAGCTTCCCTATAACCACAAGCCGGAAATCACGGAGGGTGTGCTTGAAGCGGAATGCTCCGATATCCTCTCCCGCTTCTTCCGTGGGCTTCGCGAGCGAAACAAACTGCGAAAAAAAGAGAAAAAAGATGAAGTTTAACATTTGCTTAACAGAATTCGATTTATTTGTTAACAAAATCAAGTTATAATATTAAACGTAATCAGCCGAAAGGCTGTTTACATAAATTGATAATAATCTTTTCTCTGTTACTCCTCCCCACACTCCTATTGTAACAAATAGAGAAAGACCGGTCTGCGCACATCAGACCGGTCTTTCTCTATTTTCGTTTGCAGGAATAAAAAATATGTTCATACATATACTAAAACGTACATTGTTGACACAATGTACGTTTTATGCTATAATCGGAGGTGATAAGGAGTTGAATGATATGTTGACTGTAAATGCAACGGATGTCCGTAAAAATTGGAGTGCCGTCTCCGATAGCGTTATCAGAGAGCGTCCCAGCTTTATAAAGCGCACACGGGATTATATGATGCTTTCAAATATTGAACTTATGCAAGACATCTTGTCTGTATATAACTTTACTGCCAACAGATACACAGAGTCTGACGGAAGCATCACTCTTTCTTTAAATGAAATTGACCTTGTCGAGAATGCAGAAACCGAAGCTCTTGCAAAAGAAAAGCTTGCCTCGGCCATACTTGAATATTCTCACGATTTTTATGAGGACTACAAGTATTGGTCCTCTTCTCCCGAGAGAAAGGGCCACATTCCATATATAATCAAAGCTATTATACTCGATGATTCCGAAAGAATTGGAGAGTGTATTCAATGCCAAGATGGAAAGAATTAAAGCGTTTTTGTGAGCGCGACGGTTGGGAACTGTATAAAGACACCGATCATTATTTTTATCGCAAAAGGGATAAAGACGGCACCATCCGCATGACAAAGGTATCAAAAGGAAGCGGTGAAATACATACCCATTTGTGGCGTGAAATATTAAAGAAACAACTTCGTGTCAGCGAAGAGTATTTTAACAGTATCATATAAAATAGCCGTAGCAAGAAATCCCTTGCTACGGCTATTTGTTTTTTCAGTCTTCCAAGTCAATAATCTTTGAAGCTTTCACGCCGAGTGCTTTTGCTATGGTAAAAAGTGCTTTTATTGATGGGCAATAAGGAAGATTCGGGCTTTCAAGCTGACTGATATATGATAATGTAAGCCCCGTATGCTCCGCAAGCTCTGCCTGTGTCATTCCGGCACGTCTGCGATAATATCCGATTTTTATTCCTATATCAAGAAGTATTCCGTTGTATTCATTTTCGCCCAGCATAAAACTCAATCCTATCATATATTTATTTGACAACATCTATTTTATACTCTTGACAATCCAATTTGAATTTGATAATATTGAGTATATACTCAATATTAGTGAGTAATATTTATGAAAGAAGGAATATTTATGAAAAAAGCACTTTCCACCCTTTTAGCTGTTTCTCTCTCGGTATTTATGCTCTTATCATTTGCATCTGCCGTAGAAATAAACAGCTACTCCGAAGACTTGTCCGTTTATTATAACGGCGAAGATGTCTATGCAAACAGCGAAAACAAGCCCTGTATCATCAATGACCGCACATTGGTTCCCCTCCGCCCCATTTTTGAGGCAATGGGTTGGGCAGAAGACGGCATTGCTTATGATGACAGCATAAAATCAGCCACATTCCAAAGTGACGATACTTCCTGTACCTTCACAAACGACTCTTCAACCGCACTCATAACATACGCTGACGGAACAACCGAGGAATACACACTTGATGTTCCTGCAACAATCCATAACGGAAGCTTCCATATTCCCATCCGTGCTTTCTGCGAAATCTGGGGAACGGATATCGAGTGGATTCACGAAACAAGAAGCGTTATAATAACCTCAAATCCCAAAGCTGATACTTCCGAGCCAACCGAAGAGGAAGCACCTGTGGAAGCTCCGGAAGAAACAGAGCCTCAGGAAGATGAAGTTGCAGTTCCCGAAATTCCCGAAACAGAAGAAAGCTCCACCGCCCTGACAGACGAAGAAGCTGTTTCACTCGTTGCCGAAACCCTCGCTGATGGAATGGTTGCCTCCTTTGAATACTTCTTTGAGTATGAAGGCGAAAGCTATTATCAGATTGAGGTAAGCACGGTTCTTGTTGATCAGGTGACGGGAGAACCTTACACATCGAGAGCAACAAGCTACATAGTAAAAACCGATGGTTCAGAAATGTTCGAAGGATATTATGACCTCGAAAGCGGAACTCTTGCAAATTACGAAAAATAACAAGAAAGGATTTTTAATATGAAAAAGTTTTTAAGCCTTATCCTCTGTTGTGCTATGATACTGTCTATACTACCATCAATTTCAGTATCAGCAGCAACAGATTATAATTCATACAAAGCTAAAGTTGATAATCTCAACAAGTTATCTATTCCTTTACAAAAACAAAGCTATCGTGTAGTAAAAAACGGGAATTCTTATAAATCAAAAAGCACTAATCCAGGAATATGTAACATTGTGGCTGCTACTCAGCTTTTGAACAGACGATTAGCGTATGATATCGGTAGTTCTTTATCTTCAAACAATGTTTTTACTATGTCTGATGTGATATCTGCTTGCGGTAATACAGTTACAGCTGCAGGTGTTGATTTTTATCATACTGGAAACTGCAAAATGTATTATGGCAATGGTTATGAATATGATAATGCTACTTCTCAATGGTATAAATATACGTTTACCGCAAAAAATGGAAACAAATATAAATTTGTTCAAATTTCCAAACCCACAATGACAAGTAAATACGGAATAAACTCAGACAAAAAATTCAGAGAATTTTTAGCAAATCTTCTTCTTGAACATCCGGAAGGCGTTCATTATCGCGGAAGTGGTCATTGTATTGTCTTCACCGATTTTGTTAAAAGCGGAGACGACTATATCTTTTATGCAATAGATGGCGTTGACGTCGGTTGGGGCGATGGGAGAGAGCTTTATACGAAAACGTGGCAATATAGCGATCATTATAACAGTAAAGGTGCTTTAACTCATAAAGGTGCCAAAAATTTATATGATAGTATGTCAAATAGCATAGATGGCTACATCGCCTACATTGATACTGCCCAAAGTACTACCACCTCAAAATCCACCACAACAACCAAGCCTGCAACTACCACCCATACCTGCACCTCATACCAAACAAAAAATGGCAAGCCCGGTGTTTGCAAGGTCTGCGGTAAGGCTTATAAATACACCCTCAAAAAGCTAACAACACAGGTTTATGAGCTCAAAGACAACTATAAAAGCAGCAAAATCGGCATTTACAAAGAACCTTATGAGGATGCTGCAGCATATCCATACAAGGTCACAAACAAGATCACAGTTGTCGGATATGTCACAAATGCTTACAAGAATAAATGGTATGCTATAAGCTACTATGACAACTCAACAAAGAAAACAGTAACAGCATATGTCTACGCTAAGGATTTTGACAAGAAATACCAAAAACAGACTCCCGCATCGTCCTCATCAAGCAAAAACACAAGTTCATCCTCATCGAGCAAAAATACAAGTTCATCGAAAACAACTACATCAACTCAATCCACAGCAAAAAAGCCTTCGATTGATGTAACAAGGTATCCCACAAGCATAAATCAGGGAAGCTCCTATGGTCTCCGCGGCACAATTTATGCAAACGGCGCAAAGACTACTGTTACAACCGAGGTTATCAACAAAAACGGAAAAGCAGTTCTCTCAACAACCGACACTATCTCCGCAAACTCAACCGGCAACATCAAGAATATGAACGCCAACAATAAGATAACCTTCAACACCCTCGGTGCAGGAACATATACATTGAAGTTCACCGCAAAGAACTCCGCAGGAAAGAAAACGTGGAGTAAAGAATTCACCGTTAAAGGTAAATCTTCCTCCTCTTCATCAAGTTCATCAAGCAAAAACACAAGTTCATCAAAAGCAACTACATCAACTCAATCCACGGCAAAAAAGCCGTCGATTGATGTAACAAGCTATCCCACAAGCATAAATCAGGGAAGTTCCTATGGTCTTCGCGGTACAATTTATGCAAACGGTGCAAAGACCACTGTTACAACCGAGGTTATCAACAAAAGCGGAAAAGCAGTTCTCTCAACAGCCGACACTATCTCCGCAAACTCAACCGGCAACATCAAGAATATGAACGCCAACAATAAGATAACCTTCAACACCCTCGGTGCAGGCACATATACATTGAAGTTCACCGCAAAGAACTCTGCAGGAACAAAAACGTGGAGTAAAGAATTCACCGTCAAAGGTAAGTCTTCCTCCTCTTCATCAAGTTCATCATCCTCAAAACCGAAATCTACCCTTAATGTAAATCTCACAAAATATCCCACAAGCATAAATAAGGGCAAGTCCTTCGGTCTTCGCGGAAGTGTAACATCAAACTATAAAATTACAACTGTAATCGGCACTATCCACGATTCAAAGGGAAATGTTGTTCAAAGAACAACAGATTATCCCAATTCCACCTCTATGGATATAAGATACGCAAATGTAAACAACAATCTTATATTCAATAAGCTCGCAAAAGGCTACTATGTGCTTCAGGTTACAGCAACAGATACTTCGGGAACTCAGAAAGTATGGTCAAGCGGTTTTAATGTGGTATAACTTATAGAGACAAAACAAAGGGTTGAGCGAAATCACTCAACCCTTTGTTGTATTTTTGAAGCATTTACAGCAATTATCAGACGTACTCTTTATACGATAACAACTAACCCTTTCTCGGATAGGGTTTCTTTTCGTCGGTAAGTCCTGCGAGATAATCCATACTTGTTCCCAGTACTTTTGCAATTTTAACGCATTGCTCAAAAGTATAATAACGTTTTCCGCATTCAATCTTTGAATAGTCGCTCTGGTCTATTCCTGTGAGCATCTGCATTTTTATCTGAGTATATCCTTTCTCTTTTCTCAACTCTTTTAATCTGCTCATTTTTCAACATCAAGTCCTTCGAAGAAATCATCATATGAACAATTATACATTTTTTTGAGCTGGATAATAACGCTTATCTTGATATTTAATTCTCCGCACTCATATTTTTCATATGTTGTTCTTCCTATATCGCATCCTCTGAGCTGAAGCATGGTACAAAGCTTTTCCTGTGAAAGCTTGTGTTCAAGGCGCATCTTCCTTAAATTATCTCCCATACACCTATCACGACGTAATTTTTGTTCCATACCCTCACCTCTTTTTGACCGGCATTAGTTGCAATTTCTATTATTTTATGCTATACTCAAGAAAATATAGACCGTGATATTGGTCAATAAGGGTGATTTGTATTATGCATGTATGTACTTTTTTCGGGCACAGAGATACTCCGGAAGGAATTAAGCCTTATATCATAAAGGCAATAGAAGAGCTTATTTCAACACACGGAGTTGATACTTTTTATGTTGGCAATCAAGGAAAGTTTGACTCATATGTAAGAGGTATTCTCCGTTCCCTTTCCGAAAAATACCCTCACATCAGATATTTTGTGGTTCTTGCCTATTTTCCAAAGAAAAACGATGAGGACTATTCCGATACCATAATTCCCGATGGGCTTGAGCTTGTTCATCCACGATTTGCTATCGCTCACCGCAACGAATGGCTGGTAAAAAACGCGGATTTTGTTATCGGTTATATCTCACGCCCCATCGGTGGCGCGAACAGATATTTTGAACTTGCCAAAAAACGAGGTAAAACAGCAATCAATCTTGCGGAAAATTTTACACAAACAAAGGGTTGAGCGATTCGCTCAACCCTTATCTTTTATCTTATTCCGAAGTTTTCTATGATATAGTCCATATCCTTATCGCCACGGCCGGAGAGATTTATGAGAATGGAGCCTTTGTCCATCTGCTTTGCAAGCTTCATACCGAATGCAACGGCGTGAGCACTCTCGATTGCCGGAATAATGCCCTCAAGTCTTGCAAGACGATAGAATGCATCAACTGTTTCTTCATCGTCAATAACATCATACTTTACTCTGCCGATTTCCTGAAGGAATGCGTGCTCAGGACCAGAGGATGGATAGTTAAGACCGCTTGCAACTGAATAAACAGGAGCAGGCTCGCCGTTTTCGTCTTTGAGCATAATGCTGTTAAAACCATGCATAATGCCCTCTTCGCCATACTTAAGGCTTGCGGCGTGGTCGCCGAGCTTAGGTCCTCTTCCGAGAGGTTCAATACCGTAAATATCAACAGGGTCATTGAGGAATCCCGCAAAAAGACCTGCAGCATTGGAGCCACCGCCAACGCAGGCAACGATTGCATCCGGAAGATGTCCTGTCATATCAATAAACTGGTCTCTTGCCTCAATTCCCACAACGCTCTGGAAGTCTCTTACCATCATCGGGAAGGGATGAGGACCGAGAACCGAGCCGATGCAATAGATAGCATCGTTATATTCCTTGCTATATGCATCAAACGCCGCATCAACAGCCTCTTTGAGAGTCTGGAGACCGTGGGTTACCTCAACAACGTTTGCACCGAGTATCTTCATTCTTGCAACATTCGGAGCCTGCTTCTTTATATCAACAGAACCCATATAGATATCACATTCAAGACCGAAATATGCCGCCGCTGTTGCAAGAGCAACACCGTGCTGACCGGCACCCGTTTCTGCAATAACCTTCTTCTTGCCCATATACTTTGCAAGAAGTGCTTCACCCATACAGTGATTAAGCTTATGTGCACCGGAGTGGTTCAAATCCTCACGCTTTGCATAAAGCTGAACCTTTCCGCCGAGAGCATCGGAAAGTCTTTCAAGGTGGGTTACGGGAGTGGGTCTTCCCTGGAATTCCTTTCTTATTCTGCGAAGCTCCGCAATAAACTTTCTTGACTGGCATATGGAATAATATGCCTCGGTAATCTCTGCCATGGCGGTTTTGAGCTTATCGTCAATATACACTCCGCCGTATTTTCCGAAGTATCCGTCTTTATCGGGGTAATTGTTAAAGTAAGTTTCAAAATCAACGCCGTTCAAATTCATAATAACATATCCTTTCTTCGAGTCTTTCTGCAAAGGCTATAAAAAAACGCCCCGACAGAACAACATTATTTCTGCCAAGGACGAACATAAGCTTATATCCGCGGTGCCACCTTGATTCATCGGGAAAACCGATGCGCCTTAAGAGTACAATCATACTCCCGACCTTTAACGCAGGTCACACGTCCGTGCATTTCTTCACAGCCCTCAACAGCCCATATTACTCAGAGAATCTTTGCGAAACTCTCACCATCTTTCGCTCGCTATAAAAGACCCTGCCCTGACTTTTTTCTGTCTCAACGGTTTATACATATTAAATTATAAATAATTATAGCACCGTTATTTTTTTCTGTCAATAATTTTTTCATTAAAAATTGCATCACAAGTGCAAAATCACGGTTTTTAATCATAATTCCTTGATTTTTATGGCACGATATGGTATATTACATGTGTATGTTTATGAAACGAAAGAAGGTTTTTAAAGTTATGAAAATTTATGAAGAACTCGTTGCCCGTGGTCTTATTGCTCAGGTTACAAACGAAGAAGAAATCCGTGAGCTCGTAAACAACGGTAAGGCAACTTTCTATATCGGCTTTGACCCCACTGCCGATTCCCTCCATGTAGGTCACTTTATGGCACTCTGCCTTATGAAGCGTCTTCAGATGGCAGGAAACAAGCCTATCGTTCTTATCGGTGGCGGAACAGCGATGATCGGTGACCCCTCGGGACGTACAGATATGCGCTCTATGATGACAAAAGAAACAATTCAGCACAACTGCGACTGCTTCAAGAAGCAGATGGAGAGATTCATCGAGTTCGGCGAAGGCAAGGCTATGATGGTAAACAATGCCGATTGGCTTTTGGACCTCAACTATATCGATGTTCTCCGCGAAGTCGGTGCTTGCTTCTCGGTAAATAATATGCTCCGTGCGGAGTGCTATAAGCAGAGAATGGAAAAGGGACTTTCCTTCCTTGAATTCAACTATATGATTATGCAGTCCTATGACTTCTATTATATGTATCAGAAGCTCGGCTGCAATATGCAGTTTGGCGGAAACGACCAGTGGAGCAATATGCTTGGCGGAACAGAGCTTATAAGAAGAAAGCTCGGCAAGGATGCCCACGCTATGACAATCACCCTTCTTCTCAATTCCGAGGGCAAGAAGATGGGCAAAACCGCACGCGGTGCAGTATGGCTTGACCCTGAGAAAACAACTCCCTTCGAGTTCTTCCAGTACTGGAGAAACGTTGACGATGCCGATGTTATGAAGTGCATCAGAATGCTCACATTTATTCCCATTGAAGAGATTGACGAAATTGAAAAATGGGAAGACAATCGCATCAACGAAAAGAAAGAGCTTCTCGCCTATGAGCTCACAGCTCTTGTTCACGGTGAGGAAGAAGCAATTAAGGCACGTGATGCCGCAAGAAGTCTCTTCTCAGGCGGTGGAGATGATTCCAATATGCCCACAACCGAGCTTTCTGCAAGTGATGTAGGCGATGGTGTGGGAATCCTCGATCTCCTTATGATGTGCGGTCTCACTCCCTCAAAGGGCGAGGCAAGACGTCTTGTTCAGCAGGGCGGTGTCGCTCTCGACGGTGAGAAGGTAGCTGCAGCAGACTTTGTAGTTTCTGCCGATGTTCTCAAAAACGGTGTTAAGATAAAGAAGGGCAAGAAAGTCTTCCACAAGGCAATTATTAAGTAATATCAAATGTGTTCCTCGATGTTGATGCCGGTTCATTTATGGGCGGAGGAATGGCATGGACGATAATTCTCCTCGCTCTCTGTATTTTCCTCCTGTTCAGAAAGAAAAAGGAAAAGACAAACTAAAAGTTTCAAAGCGGTCAGTAACTTGACCGCTTTTTCTATAACATTGCTCACAACACTCGATGTGCCTTCAAAAATATTGACACATAACGACAATTGTGATATCATAAACTTAACAGTTTGGGCAAATCAGCACGCTTGCACAAGAGGATAACAATATAAAAATTACACAGGGGATATCGCAATGGACAATCCAACTGCCACAGCAAAAAAAGATTATAGAGTCAGAATGCTTTTGATACTTCTAATCACCTTTATGTGCTTCTCCTTTTTACCACTTTTTACCCTTGATCAGTTAGGCGGCATCAACCTCTATGCAACAGATGCCATTCAGCTTTCCTTTATGGGCATAGAGTTTCCGGAGATGGCAAATGGCGAAATCGTGAACTTTGCCGAAGAGCTGTCCGAAGAGACTCTTGAGAAACTGGTTGAAACCGAAACCCTCACCAGAGAGGAAATCAATATCCTCAGAATGTCAGATGAGGAGCTCGACAAATTCGATATCTCCGATCAGAAAAAAAACGATATCATAAAAAAGGGCATTGTGGCTTTTCTCGCAATCTCTTTTGAGAAAACTGCTTCTGATATCGAAAGAGTGCTTATCCCTATGCTAAATCAAATACGCACGCCTCTTCTCCTTGTTTTCTTTATGCTCGTTGTCATCCTTGTCCTCTTCATTGTAATGATGATTGCTGCAGCAAAAAACAGTAAATTTTTATTTAGGATAGCTGTTCTTGCAAATCTTGCCGTTATTTTAATTCTTGGCTTCGGCGCAGCAATAGCTCTCAACATTGACATCGGGTCATTTGTGGGAACAGGAACGATTACCACCTCAATCCTTCTTTTCCTGTGTCTGTTCATTCCTTTCATATCAAAGAAAAATACATAAAAATAACGAACACGCAAAAATCCCCTTTTCCGGAGATTCTTGCGTGTTTTTTCTTTGTGTTTATTTTTTATCCGAGAAGAGCCTTTTCCACGTTTTCAAAGCCTATCCTTGCGATTGTATCGGCAAATCTTTCTCCCGGAATACCGTTGTCACGGAAGAAGCAAATTGCCCTTTCAAGAACTTCAAGCACTTCTTCCTTGTCTGTAAATACCTTTGAAAGAGGGATTCCACGTGCAGTTTTCTTTCCCCATCTTCCGCCGATATACATTCTGCAACCGTTTGTATATTCCTCAAATGCACCAAAGGGGCACTTCTTTACACATCTTCCGCAATTGTTGCATTCTTCTTTATCAACCGTGATTTTATCACCCGAAAGCTTTGCAGCCTTTATGGGACAAGCTTCTTCAATTGCGCACTTCTTGCAGCCGCGACACTTGTCATAATCAACCTTAACAACTCTCTGACCGATGATTCCCACATCG
This sequence comes from Oscillospiraceae bacterium, assembly GCA_017435965.1. GTDB lineage: Bacteria > Bacillota > Clostridia > Oscillospirales > JAAYXM01 > SIG480. The sequence continues at coordinate 54,806 of JAFSEA010000046.1, read as the reverse complement.
TTAAGATCCGGCTTCACGCAGTTGTTGGGACATCCGCCAACGCCTATCTTGAACTTATGAGGAAGCTTCACATCGTGGTATCCCTTATAAAAACGCTCGTGAATCTCACGGGAAAGAGCAAAGGTGTCAATAAGTCCAAACACGCAGGTTGTTCCCTTACAGGAAACTATGGGACGAACCTTCGGTCCCGTTCCTCCTGTTTCAAGACCGTGGGCTGCAAGGAACTCACAAAGCGGTGCAATATTATTAAAAGGGACCTTTTGAATTTCAACTGTGAGTCGTGAAGTCATCGCAACCTCACCACTTCCGAAACGGCGTGCAGCTTCGGCAATGGCGATGCTCTCATCTGCAGTAATCTTTCCGTTTCTTGTTATAACTCTTCCGTTAAAGCAATCGGGGGTGTTTTTATCTCGCAAAAAGCCGAGACCTTTAACACGTGCGGCATCCTCTGCAGAAACCGTGCTTTTAACAGGAAAATCGTTTGCGTTTTTCATTCGTTTCACCTTCTCACTATTTATATAAAGATTTTACCATTTACTCATATCCGTGTCAACAAAAAGCTTCGGAAGTTTTTTCTCCCGAAGCTCTTTTTTACTTGTATTCGCCGCAGTTTTTGCAAAACGCGGAAAGGCTGTCATTTTTAACAGAGCACTTCTTGCATATCCAACCGTCGGAAGAAGGCGGTGCGCTCTCGTTGCTTTTCTCCGCATTCCCACAGTTGCAAAGACCTTTCGCCTCAACAGCATCACCTATTCCATAAATGGGAATGCAGGCAAGAAGTCCCGTTATAAGGATGTAGAAAAACACTCCGAAATTAAATTCGTCTTCCGAAATAACACGGAATATTTCAGAATTCCCCACAGCCACCGCACCTATAAATATAAGTGCAAATAAAATAATTGCTATTCCTTTGTAAACTTTTCCTTTTGTCATCGTCATATACCTCCATACATTTCTGTTGGAGTATATGCACAGAAAAAATCAAAAAGAACACCTACGTTGAAATATCACGGCTTGTATGGTATACTGAACACAAGGTGGTGTTTTTGATGTTGATAAATTTTCTTGGCGTAATCGCAGGATTTGCTATCTTAATACACTCAATCATTCATTCAAAACAAACCGGAAATATAGCGAAAATTAAATTCACCCTCCTTTCCGGTCTGTGTGCACTCATTGCAATTATTTCCTGGTTTCTAAACTTTGGTTGGCTCAGGTTTTTTATGACATTTCTTGCAATACCGACAATTCACACCATTGCCTTTTTATTTATAAACGATTTAGCCCTTACTTACATTGACAAATCTGCCGGAATCAAAAGGTATTCCGTCCTGTCTTATATCACATATCTCGCAGGTTATATATTCCTCCCGGACGGAGGTGATACCGGATCATATGCCTTTTTCGGACTCATACATAACAATACCTTAATTGAAATATCATTTATCATCTCTTCCTGCTCATTCATACTCAATGCAATTATTCTCGTCCTGCAGATAATAGAAAGAATAAAAATCAAGAAAACACAGAGCTTCTGATTTTGAAAGCTCTGTGTTCTGTTTTTTAACCAAACCCGAAAATCAGCTGTTTTTCATAACCTCAAGAACAGGTTTCGGAACAAACTTCGATACATCTCTGCCGTAATACGAAAGTTCTTTCACCATTGAAGAAGATACTGCCACATTTTCTGCCCTGAAATAGACATATTCAAGCTTCTGATTTATGAGCTTATTTACTTCCGCAATGTTTTCTTCGTAGTTATAGTCCATATTGTTGCGAAGTCCGCGTATCATATATCCGATGTTGTTCTTTTTTGTATATTCGGCGACAAGTCCATCGTAAATATCAACTTTACAGTTTGATATGTTATTTTTAATAAGAGTTTCTTCGATGGCAGTTTTCATCACCATACTGTCATATGTTCGCTTTTTATTGGCATTGATGCCGATTAAGATGTGTACTTCATCAAAAAGCTTTGCACCCTTTTTTACAATATCCAAATGCCCATTTGTAAAAGGGTCAAAAGACCCCGGATAAATTGCTATATTGCTCATTATCTCTTCACCTCTGTAAAGATTTTATCATTTGAGCATATCTGTGTCAAGATTCGATTTTGCCTATTCCTGCACAGTTGCAATTGAATACATATAGCAGCCTTGTACAGTTACAGTCATAGGGCTGTTGTCAACAACAATCTGAGAAATACCATTTTGTGCTAACAATTGCCAGAATTCGGTTTTTTGAGAAGAAATTTCTCTGCACAACAAATTAACATCTCCGTTGATTGCAGTTTCAGCATACTCTTTTGACGAATAAACAAATGTAAAAATCATACCATTTTGAGACATCGTAATCGGCACATCGTTATTTTTAGTGCACACAACATAAAAAGTATTGTTTTTCAGCCGTTCAGCCACCATTGAAAGTAAAAAACCCCGGTTGCCTTCCTTGATCTTTTTTGCATCATCTGACAAAGAAGATTCATCCATATTGGCCAACACAAAAATCACCGACATAATTTCTCTCAAAGAAAGTTCTTTGATATAGTCCCGATTCAATTGCAAACCTTTTTTTATTGGAGAAAAAACAAATTCTTCTCTTTGGGCATCATTTAACGTATCTTCCGTAATTGTTAATTTGAATTTTCTCTCGTCTTGTAAACTGATTTCATCAATAGAATTACACAAAGGGCGAACTTCCACATCAACCAAATCAAGATATAAGGTTCAATACTTTTCGCAGAAATAGGCATCCGATTTACATATCACATTCTATGTTTTTACAGTACAACAGAGACTATAAAAAAGGCACAAAGGAAACGCTTCATTCAATCATTCGTTTCCAAAAATCTTTTTTTCGGTTTCGGCACACAGATAATGGTATATCGGCAGATGAAGTTCCTGAACCTTGTATGTTTCGGTTTCGGGAACTTTTATCGTTACCGTTGCAAGCTTTGAGAGCTCTCCGCCTCCCATTCCCGTAAGTGCAAGAGTTTTTACCCCAAGACACCCCGCAACCTCTGCCGCACGGACAATATTCTTTGAATTACCCGATGTTGACAGGGCAATTACGAGATCTTCACGTTTGGCATAGCCGTATACAAGCTCGGCATATACCATCTCGGGTGAAATATCATTGCAGTATGCCGATATTATGGCAGATTGACTCGGAAGGGATATTGCAGGCAATGAGCCCTGGAGTTTCTCCCGTATTTCCTCGGGAAGTCTCTCATCCGAAACCTTTCTCATACTCTTAAAGCCCTTCATAAGTTCACCCACAATATGCTCACAGTCCGCGGCACTTCCGCCGTTTCCGCAAAGAAGAACTTTTCCTCCATTTTTATATGTATCCAAAATAAGCTCAAGAGCTTTTTCGATATCTTCTTTGCACGCTTCTAATTTTGGGTATCTTTCAAACAATTCTTTCATAATTCACACATCCTCGCAAACACAATTTTGGGCAACGGCAATGGCTGCCCAGTCACCGATTGAATCTCCAAGCTCTGCCGGAACGATTTCACAGACATTCTTCGAATACTTAAGTGCTTCTTTTTCAATTACTTTCTGCATACCTTCACGGAGAAGATTTTCACTTCGCTCAAATATGCTTCCGATTACAATACGCTCGGGGTTTAATATATCAATCAAAATTGAAAGGCCTGTGCCGAGCTTTTCGGCACAAATGTTATACACCTTCTTTGCCGCTTCGTCACCGTTTTTTGCACATTCCGCAATAAGCTTTGCGTTTATTTTATCAAGGTCATCATAAGATTTACAAAAAGCTGTTTTTCTTCCTGCCTGTAACCATTCTTCCGCAATCAACCTGCCAAGTCCTGCGATTCCTCCTCCCGAACAGAAGCCTTCAAAGGATCCGCTTTTTCCATACCCAACGGGGCCGAATTCCGAGAGCCTTATATGACCAACCTCTCCTGCCATATCATTTGTTCCCGAATATAACCTTCCGTTTAAGATAAGACCTGCTCCGAGACCTGTGCCGAAGGTGAGGAAAATCATATTTCTTGTATTTCTTCCCGCGCCATATTTCCACTCGGCAAGAGCACAGGCATTTGCATCGTTTTGTAATCCTGCCGGAACATTAAATCTGTCTCTCAGCATATCACAAATATGTATATTGTCCCATCCGGGAAGGTTTGGCGGTGACATTATTATGCCTTTTCTCGAATTAAGAGGCCCACCGCAGCTTATTCCGATTGCCTTTGTATTCCCCAGTTTTTCCACTGCCTCAAAAATATTTTTTAAAGTCTCTTCAACATCGGTGGTGTCAAATCTGATTTTTTCAACAATTCCGTCACAGCTGTTGCCTTTCACAACTGCACACTTTGTTCCTCCTATGTCTATTCCTGTATACACAGCTTCAACTCCCGTCTTCATATGTTTAATTGCTTATATCGATACAATACTTGTCAAGAAAGCGAAAAAGTCATTCCGAGTCTTTCATACTTCTGAGGTGTAATCGCATTATACGGAAGCTTCTCCCACGGGAGATCACCTATAATTCCCTGTATTCCGGAAAGGTTTTCTTCCGTATCGGTAATCCCGGGAATCAGCGGAGTGCGGATGCAACAGTCGATACCACTTTCTTTTAAAAGCTTAAGATTTTCAAGTATCGGCTTATTCGATACTCCCGTATATTTTATGTGTTGACTTTCGTCATAAAGCTTTATATCCATCATAACATAGTCAACATCGGAGAGCATTTTTTTAAATGTTTCGCTCCCTGTATATCCGCAGGTTTCAACAGCTTTTGATACCGATATGTTCTTGCAGAGACGGCTTACCCTCTCCCATTGCGTAAGGGGCTCGCCGCCGGAGAAGGTAACTCCGCCGACGTCTCCGAAAAACGCACTTTGTTTATCTATAATCTCAAGAATTTCCCTCTCCTCATATTCTCTTGCAGTAAAAGAAATAGCTTTTGTCGGACAATTTTCAATGCACCTTCCGCATCTTTTGCACAGACTTCGGTTTATGAGATGTTCTCCCCGGAATGTATGCACACCCTGTGAACATACATTGCAGCCTTTGCACAAAATGCACCTTTCCTTTTCAAACGCAATGGAGGGAGAGCTTTCCCACGTTTCGGGATTGTGACACCACTTACATCGCAAAGGACATCCCGAAAGGAAGAAAACCGTTCGTATTCCCGGTCCGTCGTGAACACAGAAATTCTGAATGTTGGAAATTGCTATCTTCATATATATCTCCTAATTGATATAGAAATTCCGACTCAAAAACTCGTCCTGATATTCTTTTGAAAGGCTTATGAACTGCGCCGAAAAGCCGCAGACTCTCACTATTATGTGTCCGTAGTTTTCGGGGTTCTTCTGTGCCTTCAGCAAATCCTCTTTGTCAACACAATTTATCTGCATTATATATGTGTTTGACCTTGCACATCCCCGGAGAAAGCTCTCGATTATATCTCCGGTCATATTTGTCGCAGGAAGAACAACGTTTATTACGACTCCCTGCGAAAGCTTTTCGCTGTCAAGATAACAAAGGCTTGTGAATACATCCGTTACGGAATCAATCTTTTTGAGTCTTGACGGAGTAAATCCTTGAGATATGAGTTCCCCGTTTCGGCGACCGTTGGGAGTTGCCGCAATTTCTTTTCCCCACCAGATTATCTCGGTATACATATATGAGCCGATCTGCCAGCTTCCGCCATATGCCGTTGGCAGATTTCTTGTTTTATTATATACATCATCAACAAATTTTGCAATAAGCCTTGACGCTTCTTCCGAGCCATCGCCGTATGACGGTGCGGAAATTGCCATCTGCCGCAAAACCTCATTGTCCCAGTTGTTTCTGCAACATTCTATGAGTTCTTTCAAAGTGCAGACCTTTTTATCATAGCAAAGGGTTTTTATGGCAATAAGGGAATCTATTGCATCCGGAACTGCCGCAAGAAGCATTGCTTCCCAGTTATATGTGCTACCCCCATCGGTGTGGTCACGGCGTTTTTCAAAAGGTCCGTATGTCAAAGCCGAGGTCAGGCAAAGAGGTGAAATTCTCGACCAGTTGCGAGTGCCGAAGGCCTCCTGCTCCGCTTTCTTATATATAATCTGCATAAGATTATGCATAAAAATCTCATATACTTCCTCAAAGGAGGAGGCATTTTCAAGAGGCTTTAAGGAAAGCTCACAATTTTCTATTTTCTCTTTAGGAAAATACATTGACCATTCAAGAGCACGAAGAACGTTTATATACTGTCCGCATTGACCGTGACAGTAATCATCAATACCTATGTCCCAGCAACCGGAAACGGTATAATCATATATGTGTTCATCCGAAAAGCCATGCTTTTTCATTGCCGGCATAACCTTGTCGTCATTGCAATAGAGCAGGACGCTTTTTTTATTCAGTATCGGCTCGGTTATCATACCGATATATTCCTTTGATGATTTAGCCGAATAGCGACACATTATTTTCGGATATGTATTGTCAAGCTCATAATGTGCCTTTAAGAAAAATTTTGTTATTTCATTGAATACTTCATTTCCGTCTTTGTCGCAACCGCCAAGGGTCAACGCATTTTCATATTCATAGTCGGCATAGCCCGACATTTCTTTTACCTTGTCGATATGAGCATCCCATATAAGAAGGAATTTGCAGACAAGGTCATAAATCTCATCGTCCGAAATGCCTTTTTTCTTATCCTCTTCATATAAGGGATAAAGAAGAACGTCAACTCTTCCCATGGTGTTGTAGCCGACTCCTTCGAGGCTTCCCACGGCTTTTCGCATAAAGGCTATTGTGGCAAGGCCTTCATAAACGCTCTTTGGTGCTTCCCAGGGAATACGTGCGGCAGTTTCTTTGATAAGCTCAAGGTTTTTCCTCTCACTTTCGTCTGTAACCGTGAGAGCAAGCTCTTCTGCCTTTTTTGAAAACTTTTCGGAAAGAGACTTTACCGCCTCAATTCCGTCTATTGCGGTGAGGACGAATTTTCTCTCAGCTTCGGTTTCGCATCTTTGGAGAGTCTGTTTTGCCTCTTCCCAAACACCGCGAAGACCTCCCTTGAATATCTTTTTCAAGGGAATACTGAAATGCTCAAGATCAAAATACATCTCATCGCCGAGATAGAGCTTTTCTCCCGTGTTTGCAATGCGGACTTTGTTCATATGAGGATTTTCTTCTCTGAAAATGTGTTCATTTTTCTGAATGAGCCAGCCGTTTGCATGAAGCATTCCTCGCAGATAATGCCCGTCACAAAAGGGGTGCATTGAGCCCATTTCGAAATAGAATGGAAGTTTCGGAAATATAACGGGTTCAATTTTGTCGGCAATGCATTTATATTGCATACTTTTTAGAGTGAAATTGTCGGCATCGGAAATCTCTTTTGCGGCTTCATCCAGAAACGCAAAACATTCTTTCTGAAGTTTCTTTGCACTTTTCGGAGCGACATCCAAATAATATTTGTTAAGTTCTTTTTTTATTGAAGCATATTCCATTTCCAATACCTCTTTCCACATTTTTGCGAAATACTCCTCACTTAATTACAAGTCTATACTTACTTATAATGAATTTCAATGTGCGAAATTGCACTTTTGTATAAAACGGAAATATAATTCCCGGCAAATCCGTATTATACATTGACTTTGTTTGTATTTTTGTGTTACCTTTATATACGGAGATGATGACTATGGAGAAACTGTATATTGAAAATGTCATAAGCATTCACCTTTTTTACAGCGATGAACCTTCCTGGCACGCTCCTGCACCCCGGAGTGCCCATTATCTTGCATATCACACCTCGGGAAAAAACATTCATAAAACAAAGAACAACTCTTTCCGCAACAAGGAAGACACACTTCTGTTTTTGTCAAAAAACGATGCTTATGATGTAGTTCTCGAAGAACCCACAGAAAGCATTTGTGTTGTTTTCACGGGTGATACGGATATGGAGAGTTTTTCGATTGATTGCGAAAACAATCTAAGAATCAGAACGATTTTCAAGAAGCTTCTTGCAAACAACAACCTCAACGAGACTTCAAACCTCTATTATTGTTTATCCGCCCTTTATGAAGTGTTTCACATTGTTGACGGTATGCAAAAGAAAGAGCATCATATTTCCCCCAAAAGCTCCGTTTTGCAAAAGGCATTTGACTATATAGAAACAAATTATCTCACAAGTACCCTTTTAAACTCGGCTCTTGCGGATATGTGCTCCCTGAGTGAGCGCCGCTTCACAACTCTTTTTAAAGAGTATTACGGCGAGACTCCGAGAAAGTATATCCTCCGCAAAAAGATTGACCACGCATCAAATCTTCTTCTCACGGGGATATATACCATTGAGCAGGTGTCGGAAATTTGTGGATTCACAGACGTTTATTATTTCAACAAAATGTTTAAAAGGTATATGAATATAACTCCCGGTTTATATAAAAAGAGCCAAATGGCGGCAAATATACAAACAGAGGATTTATAAGGAGGCACTCCATATGGAAAATTTAAAAGCAGGATTTGCCCGTATTGACATCACACCGCCCATCGGACATAATATGTCCGGCTATTATCACGAAAGACTTTCGGAAGGTATACTCGATCCCCTTCTTGCAACAGCCGTTGCAGTAAATGACGGAAAAACAACTGCCGTTATAATTAGTGCGGATGTTTTGGGTCTCAGGCAGGAGTTCTGCGACCTTGTCCGCGATGAAATTGCAAAGCGATATGGGCTTTCCCGTGAAGCGGTCTTTATCTCCTGCACCCACACTCATCTTGCATACCCCGTAACGGATCTTTCCGATGAAAGGTATCATGAGCTTATGTTGTCTCTTACAGACAAGCTTTCGGGGTTGGCTAAAATGGCGATTGACGATATGAAGCCTTCCGAGATGTACACAAATTCAGCGGAAACTCCCGTTGATATTTCCTTTATCCGCCGTCGCAAAACAAAGGATGGAAAGCTCGTTGCAAACACGGGAAAGTTTGACACAAGCGTTGAAACCTTCCCCGACGGTGATGCCGACAGACGTGTTGCACTCATAAACTTTGTCCGTGAAAATGCTCCCGAAATTGCAATCATAAACTTCCAGGTTCATCCCGATGTTGTGGGAGGTCTTGAGCTTTCCGCAGACTATCCCGGATTTGTGCGCAGAACGTATGAAGCGGCAGTTGAAAACTCCCTTTGTATGTACATAAACGGTGCTCAGGGTGATACAAATCACATAAACGTTGAAACTCCCGACGGTGAGCTGAAAGCAGGCTATGAATTTTCCCGTCATATGGGGCGCACCATTGCAGGAACGGCAATGTCACTCCGTGCAATGGCAAAGAAAACAAAAGCTACTCCCATCCGTGCATATCAGAAAAACACAAATGTCCCCCACAACAAGGCAACGGAAGAAGAGCTTCGTGAAGCCCGTGTTATAGTAGACCTTCACGAAAGCGGAAGAGACGATGAAATTCCGCAGAAAGGCGATCTCATCCCTATTCTCAATCTTGTTGTTTCAACGAGAATGGTAAAGCTCGAAAATGCTCCCGACTTTAAAGAGCTTTACGTTTCGGGTCTCTCAATCGGAGATTTTGCAATTCTCGGTCTGCCGGGCGAACCCTTTACCGATATCGGACGCAGAATAAAGGAAAGTTCAAAGTTTAAAATGACCTTCATTTCCTGTTGTGCAAACGGATATGAAGGATATTTCCCAAATGACTCTACCTATGCCGACGGCGGCTATGAAGTTTTAAGCGCACGTTACAAAGAGGGGACTGCAAAAAAACTGACGGAAACAGGAAAAGAAGTTCTTGATAATCTCTTTTTCGCACAAGAATAAAACGGAGGTAAAATTATGTATTCAATCTCAACTCTCACAGCACACCCCACCGCAATTTTTGCGGCAGAGGAGCTTAAAAAATATCTTCGTATGATGCTTCCGAGGGGAGGCAATATTCCGATAAATGCATCTGCCGATGAAACGGATGGCTTCAAACTCGGTCTTATGCAGGACTTCGGACTTGATATTTCAGATGCAAAGATACCTGCACTTGATGATATCATCTATATAAAGACAACCGAAAAAGGCGGAATCATTGCCGGCACAAACTATGGCGCACTTCTTATCGCCGTCTATCGCTATCTCCGTGAGTGCGGTTGTCGTTGGCTTTTCCCCGGAGTTGACGGTGAGCACATTCCGCTTCTTGAGAATCTCCCTCCCGTTGATTATCGTCATCTTGCTGACCATCGCTATCGTGGTCAATGCAACGAGGGCTCGGAATTCCAGAGCAATATGCTTGAAGCCATTGACTTCACTCCGAAAATAGGACTTAACACATTTATGCTGGAATTTGATATCCCCACCTATTACTACGACCAGTATTATAACCATGTCCACAACACCTTCCGTGAGCCTGAGCCCGTAACCCGTGAAACAATTCTCCAATGGAAGAGACAATGCGAGGTGGAAATTGAAAAGCGCGGACTTCACTTTCACGATATGGGTCACGGCTGGACCTGCCTTCCCTTCGGACTTGACGGAAGCCTCCGTGGTGTTCAGGAAAACATTCCCGAAGATACTCTTATGCTTCTTGCCGAAGTCAACGGAAAGCGTGGCGTTTTCTGCCGCCCCTCCGACACAAACATATGTATGTCAAATCCCAAGGCACGTCGGGTAGTGGCAAACTACGTTGCCGACTATGCAGAAACCCAGAACAACGTTGATTTTCTTCATATATGGCTCGCCGACAACATAAACAACCATTGTGAATGTAGTGAATGTCGGAAGAAAACTCCCTCCGACTGGTATGTAATGCTTCTCAACGATATTGATGCAGAGCTTGAGCGCAGAGGGCTTGATACCCACCTTGTGTTTATCGTATACACGGAAACATTTTGGGCTCCTGTTGAAGAAAAGCTTAACAACACAAAGCGTTTCACAATGCTCTATGCCCCGATTTTCCGTCTCTATACCGAAACCTACGGAGAAACGCCCGATGTTGCATCGACAAAACCCTTCAGTCTCAACAAAAACACACCTCCCGAGGGTATGTCAGAATGCCTCGGATACTTAAGCCGATGGCAGGAACATTGGAAGGGTGACTGTTTCTGCTACGAATATCATTTCTGGATGCAGCAGTATATAGACCAGAGTGGTATGTATCTCGGAAAGCTTTTATATGATGATATCCACGCCCTTCATTCAAGAGGTCTTTCGGGAATAATTGAGGACGGCTCACAGAGAAGCTTTTTCCCCACGGGCTTTGCCTTTTTTGTATATGCCGAAGCACTTTACGACAAAAGCAGAAGCTTCGATGAACTTGTTGAGGACTATTTCTCCCACGCCTTTGGCGATAAGTGGCGTGAGGTTGTTGGATATCTTGAGCGTGTCCGTGATATTTTTGACTTTGAATATATTTCAGGCTTTAAGTCACAAAATCCCGAAAAGGGCAAGCACTATAATCTTGAAATGAGCGATTGCAAAGAGAAGGTTGCAGAGCTTCTCAAAGACTTCGCACCACTTGTTTCAAGTGAGAAAAACAATCCCATCCGTGCCCGTGCGGTTTCCTGGAAAATCATCGAATACCACACAGAATGGATTTCGGGAATGGCAGAGTTCATAAGCTATCTGGCTTTGGGCAACAATTCTATGGCATCAGCAACTATGAAACGCCTTCTCCACAAATTTTCCGAATACGAGATTTATATTGAGCGTTATTTTGACCTTTATCTTGCCTGCGTAAGTATTGCAGACAAAATAAGCGGCCCTGCCGATAAGAAAACAGTTGTAATTCTCTAAAAAATAACAAACGCCTTGTGTCAATTCACAAGGCGTTTGTTATTCGGTTTTATAACTAAAGTGTTTTTAAAAGCTCGACCACACCTTCAACGATGATATCATCACCGCCGGGCATAAGAACAGAGGCTCTTGCCTCATATCCACCTTCATCGTATGCGCTTTTTGTTGGAATATAGCTTCCACTATTGTTTGTAAGGCAACATACTATTGTGTTTTTAAAGGGCGATGCATCCGATATCCTTACACCTATTTCCGTAAACGGCTCACCGCCGATTCCGGCAAAAACAAGCTCGCCTATTCTTAACGCCGAAATAAGGAACGGGAAAGATTCCGGACCGTTTTCAAGCCCGACAATTCGCTTTGCTTCCGCAATAACCGTTGTGAGCTCCATTCCTTTGTATGGAAGCTCGTCATCTTTTCCGCTTTCGTGGAGTGTCCAGATTCTTCTTGCTTCATCAAGCTTGTCATTTTCCCGGTATGAGGGAAGCTGTACTTCTTTAACACCATACGAAATCCTATCGGCGTTTATCTCCTCCGTAACGGAGCATACCGAAAGGACTGCACCTGCAATAACTCTTCCCATATGCTGAGAGTGTCGCACACTATGTGGACACACGGCTTCTTTATCCTCGAGAATATTCCATTCGCCTTTTGTTGGGTTGATGTTGATGTGATTGACATCTCCCTGAGGACCGAGAAGGAAAATGCAATTTATTCCGGGGATTGCCTTTTCAAGGGTGGAACACGCATATCCCATATAATCCGAGTTTATATATTCTCCGCCTACCGCATCGGCGTGTGTTCCGAAATTGATTATGAATATATCGTCGCTACCGTCTCTCACTATTTTAACGAGCTTCACGGTTTCATCGGGAGTCCCCAGCGGATGGTCAATATTCTCGTTATAAGCACCGGGGTTTGTCACAACTCCGCCGTCTTTCATTCTGTAACGGCGGATAAATGAGATGTTCTTTGCCTCGGCATCCCCTACCTCAAATCTCGACTCACAAAGATCGTCAAGTGCATATATTGCCGCATCACGGATACCTGTGATGAGAAAATCATTATAGGCATCGGAGCTTTTTGTTTCCGAGGCGAAGTCTTCTCCCACAAGAGGGCCTGTGTGTGTATGTGAGAAGTTTATAAAAATTGCATCTTTCTCAATTCCCGTTGAAGCGGCAATAGCATCTTTTGCCATATTGCAGAAATCCAAGGTAAGGCCGATAACATCAACGGCAATAACAACAGCCTTTTTGCATCCGTCATCAAACGCAACAGCCCTTGCATAAAGATTCTGCTCAATTCCCTTAACAAAACGAGCTTCATAATAACCCACCATCGGCGCACCGTAAGGCGGATTGATGCAAACTTTTGAAAAACCTGTTTTCATAGAAAATTCTCCCTTTGTGTTTCCTTATTCAAACCAAGTTTTGTCCTTGTAGTTTTCTTTTGCACGTCCGAGAAGGAACTTATCTTCCTTAAATGCCTTATAGACCTCTGCAAGCTTTTCCGTGGCAATTCTTGTTGCGGCGCGTGCTATACGCTCATTGAGTCCATATGGGTCATCCCCTGCATACCAGTCGGGGTATAAATGATCCCAACCGCCCATGGAAAGGCGCACTTTAAGGTCAAGAAGCTTCTGAAGCTCGGGTAGGTCTCTCGGAGAGCCGTCTTCTCTTCCAAGGCGGTCAAGATGTACGCTTTCGGGGGCATATTCCATAGTGTATGCCGCCTCCTGCATGCAGGCGTGGCCAAGCTGCATATCAGCCTTGTAGTATTTGATTATAAGCTCTTCATCCTCCGCCGTAAGCTCCGGAATAGAACCGCTTCCTTTTTCAAGGAGGAACTCTGCCATCTGATGCGGAACTGTATCGGGAACATCCACATATGCAAAAACATATTTATGAGGCTTGCAACCGAGATTTCTTGCAAAGGTCTGGAGCCACGGAAGGTTTCCGCCGTGACCATTTACAACGAGAATTTTATTAAAGCCGTTTGCGGAAATCTCGCCACAAAGATTCTCCAGCAAAAGCATCTGTATGCGAACATCAAGGGCGATTGTTCCGTCAGGGCGAGCCGCATGGTCACCGCAGGGAACATCACCGAATGCGAAATCAGGGAAAACACATACTGTTTCAAGCTGAGATGCATCATATGCCATATTATTTGCTATGATAACATCGGTGCCCAGAGGAAGATAAACGGAATGTTTTTCAAGGCATCCCATAGGAATAACGCACACTCTTTCCGATTCTTCACGGAGCTTTTTAAAATCTTCACTTGTTGTATGTAACCATCTTGTTTCCATGATTTTCCTCCTTATTTTGTTTTGTAAAAATCATCTGTCGGATTGCATTTTAACTTTTCATTATCTGTTTTATCAGAGCGTTCTTTCAATCGTATCTAACCATGTTGCACATCCGAAGGTTGTTCCGAAACCAAAGAAGAACTCGCCCTCTTTATATTCAGGGAAAACAACTTCTATCTCATTTGATGCTCCGGTATTCAACACAACGTTTGTCCAGGTATCTCCGCGATGAAATGCAGGTACATAGAAAGAACCATCGCCTTCATACACTGTTTCACCATTCAATTTAACGATAAACGGTCTTGTTCCGTTGCATGCCATACGAACATTTTTTTGTATCGGTGAGTTTACGCGCGTTTTATATCTGTACTCACCCGACGGAACCGGGAAGTAAATGGACGTTGCTTCATATACGTACTCTCTGCCATCGGCAGCAGTAACCATCCACGGAGTTGAAACAGGAAGTCCTGCCTCTTGCACAAAAGTAACACCATTTATGCAAAAACGCATCGTTAAAATATTTTTCTGACATCTCAACCCTTGTTCTGCATCAGGTTTAACAAAGAACGAAATTTCTTTTGTTTCACCTTTTGAAAGATTGAACGAGAACGTTTCCGAAGATACCTGCCACTTTTCCGGCACAAACAATTTAACAGAACCCGATATGTCTTTATCTGCGCATAATTTCAAGGTGTATTCCTTACTTTTACCCGGTTCGGCAGCAACCTCTTCCGGATAGACCAAGCTCATCAGGCAAGGCAAGCCCGTCAGGAGGGATTCCTTTGCTCCGATTTTCCAATCATAAAGACTTTTGTAATCATCCGTCCAGCTATCTGCAAGACGTATATCAGCAAAACCGTCAGCGCCTTCAAACTGTATTCCTGTTTGATAATACTCTTGTGCATAATTCGCAACAGACATTACCACTTCGCAAAACTCACTTATTGTATCAAAGCTATGCATATTAACAATGCAAGGCGAAAGAACCAAAGCATCGCCTATCGGATTTGTCCACTTTTCGTCAATACTGTCAGGTTTCATAATTCCAAAAATTGCACCGACTGTAGCGGCAGTACAATCAGCATCATATCCCAATGAAGTAGCTGTGCAAATTGCTTTGTCGAAGTCGCCATCGGAAGCTATTAATGCCAAAAGAATAAACGAAACATTTATCGTTACATCTGTCCAGTTATCACAAGGATATTGTCTCAATATATACTCTTTTACTGCATAGACATCCTTCGTTTCTTTATACAAACGAATAACATCTCCAAAGACTTTATAAAGCTTGCTTTCTTTGTCCACAAACTCAAGTCCCGTTTGGATGAGTTTTTCCAAATCGTTCTCTATAAATGCCTGACTTTCAACAGCAGCGAGAAACATTTCCGTATATATGCCGTCACCTGTGTGATCAGTGCAGGCATCTTCTCTTGCGAGAAGTGCTGCAAGTTTTGGATTCGCAGGAGCAACACACGCCCAAAGTTCACTGCGAATCGCGGCACCCATACCGCTGTGGAACTTATTGCGATACTGCCCCGAAAGCGGTCCTCTGATGCCGAGCTTATGGTTTGCTATGCCGACACTATATTCATCAGGGGCATTATCTTCCATATGGTGCAACCAGATTTCGCCGATATGATGACGGGAAACCGGAAAACCTGTGCGAAGAAGCGTTTCAAGATTGACCACCTGCAAATCCAAGTCGTCGTTAGGCACCATTTCGGTTGGTACAGGATCATAATATGTAACCGAGTCTACGTCCAATTGTCCTTCAAACGGCATCCCCAATGTACCACCTACGCTTTTGCCGGTAAAGCATCCGTATACTTTTTCTTTGTATATTTTATATCTCAGCTTCATCATCAATCCTCATTTTTGTATGAAATCAGTTTTGTGAATACTACAAACTTTTCCCCGAACAACTATGTTTAATTATTGAATAATAACTCTGGGACCCTCTCTTGTTATCTCATTGTAAAATTGTTTTATGGAATACTTTGCCTGATTGGCATTGAAGTAGTAGCCATATTTTTCGTCAATATCGTCGCAGATTTTATTGAACTTCTCAAGATGCTCATCCGCAGTTTTCTCTTCACCGATGTATTTTGCGCAATATGCCCGTGCAAGCTCAATGTTATATTCCGTCTGTGCATCAAGAAGCTCCCAGGAAATGTGCTGAGCACGGGGAAGGTCAGCCTCAAGGTACTTTTTGATTACAGGCTTAAAGTCATTTACAATTTTTTCAACATTTGCGGCAAATGCCTTCTGTTCTTCACGTGTGTTTTCGGGTTCTTTATAATAGCGATACATTAAAGAGAATACATCTGCAAGCTTTGCAAGATATTCGGCTGCTTTGTCTGCACCCGATCCGTAAGTTTCCTCGTAGCACTGTTTTTCTTCTTCGTAATAGTCAACATCTCTGTTCCAGAGTGTTCTTGCCATAATTCTTCTGGGGAAATCATTGGGAATCTGACCTGTGAATACTTCGCAGGATATATTTCCGCCGAGTCCAAGGTTTTTGAGGTTATACATATCTTCATAAACAACTCTTGAAACATTGCGGAAGCTTGGGTCTTTATACTGATTCCACATAAGATGATAATCAAAGAGGAATGAATCGCCTTTAATCTGCTTTTCCTGCCAATCACGGAGATATGCGATATTTTCAGCTGCAGAAGCCGGCCAAACAAGCTTATTGCGGACATAAGGCATCTTCTCGGCAGGCTTATCAAAATCTGAATAGCTTGTATCATACTCTCTTGTGATGGGCGCAAACATAAGAATGAATCTGTCGGGATTGTTTATTGAAAACTCAACAGGCTCCCACAAAAGGTCAACATAAATAAGGCAAACAACCCGTGACTTGATTCCTTCTTCCGTAAGACGTCTGTCAAGGTCGTTAAGCATCATTACATACCAGTCTGATGGTCTGTGTTTCTGACATTCCTCACATTCGCAATGGTTGTTACAACCGTCTGCAAGCCAGAAATGCAGATAATCAATCTCGGGATGCTCCCCGAGATAATCCACAATCTGCCCTACGATTGAATCACGGATTTTATCCTGAGAATAGCAGAGCTGTGTGCCGAAAAGGTTGCGACCGAGATACAGATTGCGCTTTCCGTCACGGAGAGCAAGCATTGAATGTTGCTCTTCGGTGAGGTCATCATCAGAAAGTTTCCAGCAATCTGAATGATCGTGAAATCCGATTGCTTCCATATGCCAACCGTGACCCACTCCATGACGTTTGATTCCTCTCTTTTTCATCTCACGGACGATTGTTTTGAAGGTAGCCATGCAATCCTCGTCGGTAAAGTCTTCATATTCCTTGTATTTTTTATATCCCTTTTCAGGAGAAAGCATTTCTTTGAAATGGTTGTTCATTCCCTCTTTGGGAAGCCAGTCAATCAGGTCAATGTTTCTCTGAAGAGATGTGCCTACGGCAGGGTCAATGCCCCTGAAACGGTAAGCCGCCTTTTCTTCATAATTGAAATTGAGAGGAGAGAGTATCTTCTCTTCAATAACTTCTCCGTCACGACCGGGGCGAATCCATTTGCATCCAAGTTTCTTAAGAAGACTGTACACACCGATAAGAACCGATATGGGATTTGTTCCTGCAATCATACCTGTGTTGTTGTTTATAGTAATGCGAAAAGCATCATCCATTGAAGGATCCGAAACTTCAGGTGCAAGTGCCGGATCGACAATGAGCCAAATGGCATCATTTCGTGTTGGATTATATGTATCATACGAGGTGATTTCAACTTCGATGGTTTTGTCTATCTTGTAAAGGTATCGGCGAAGCTCTTCCGATGCAAACTCCACCGTTTCATTTAAGCCTACGTGGCAAACCATAATTTTCATATTTAAAATTCTCCTTATCCTTGGATACCCAGAAGTTTTGCGGCATTTTTATAAACTATTTTTTCATAAACCACATCACTTATCATCTTGTCGGTAAGAAGTGATGTGAGAAAGTCGTCAAACACATATGGGAACTTCTGACTTTTTCCTGTCATATCTGTTCCGTAATAAATCCTGTCGGCAAATTCCGTGAGGAATTTTGCGGCATACTCACGGTCACGCATCATTGCGTTTGAGCCGCTTCCTGCAGACAAATCACAGTAGAGATTTTCATATTCACGGAAAAGAAAAGCAAGGCGACCATCGGATACTTTTCCCTTGGGATAGTCGTTTCTGTCTTCGGGATAACCATTTTCGGAAATCTCACACCAGAACGCCGCAGAGTGACCGATTATGCGAAGATTTTTATGTTTTTTCAGCATCTTTTCTATCCGTGGCAGTCCCTTTTCATCTACGATGCCATAATTTTCTTGGGGTGTTGTTCCGATATGTATAAGAGCCGGCATATCGCACCGGGCACAATGATGAAAAAGGTTATCCATAAGAGGGCTGTCCGCATAAAGAGGAGTGGTAATTTCTCCCACTCCCTTTGCACCAAGTTCTTTATAGCGCCCGAAATATTCACCGAGATCGGTTTTTTCATCAAAGCCTTCTGCGCGTGGGTCAATATTGCAGAACCACGAAAAGCGATCGGGGTATTTATCCGCAATATATCTGCAGTTTTCAACTGCCGCGAGTCCATCCGGATGTTTAGCCGTAATAAGCGGAAGGATAACGCCTTTTTCCACATTGAGTTTATCAAAAATTTCTATCTGCTCCTCCGGGGATATTCTCTCGGCATCTTCTTTGAGACACCGAGAAGAATTTTCCTGTGGTGCATAAGTGTGACAATGAAGGTCAATCTTTTTCAAGATACTCTCTCCTTCTTACGATTACTTAACTTCGGGGAATCGACTTGTTACATTCACAAAGCTTCTTCTGAGGCATTCAAATTCATCTTCGTTATAACAACTATCCTGCTCAACAAGCATATATTCGCAGCCAGCTTCAGAAAGAGTTTTTATGTATGCATCATAATCAAGCTTTCCCTCATATATCGGACGGAGGTATACCTCTTTTTCGTCAATACCTTCAGGAATTTCATCGAGATAATCTTTTAAATGGATTCTCGAAAGTCTTCCGTTGAGCTTCTTTATGAGTGAGACAACATCCACATCTGCCCATGCTGCCCAACCGAGATCAAGTGTGAAATCAATGGAATCTTCCGGAAAATCCTCTAAAATACGGTCGAGCACACTTTTTTCTGCAAAACAGCCCCGGAATTCCTGATCGTGATTGTGGTAATGAAGCTTTGCTCCGAGATCACGCATTTCTTTTGCTATCGGAACAAATTTTTCACGAAACAGCTCATATCTTTCAATGGGATCAGAGCCACCCGGAGGAAGGCTTCCGATACCTATATTCTTGCATCCGAATACTGCATGGTCTGCAATTATCTTTTCAAGATTTCCCTCAATAAGACTCATGGGAGAAACGTGTGTAAGAACACACTTAAGCTCGTTTTTCAAAAGCTCTTCACGCAACCACTCCGGCTCAAAAGGACAAGTTCCCGAAACTTGAACAGTCTTATATCCGATATCAGCTACTTTCTTTAATGTTTTGCTAAAATCTTCAAGCGTTGTTGTGTGGTTATATGCAGTATAAAGCTGTGCTCCGATTTGCATATTTTTTCCTCCTGAGGATGTATTTTTTACTTGGTATATTCGAGAATACGTTTGATAAGTACCGCAACTTCTGCGCGGGTTGTGAAGTCGGTGGGAGCGATTTTCCCGTTCTTTCCGTTGACTAAACCTGCACCTATGAGGACCGAAACCGCTTCCTTTGCATAGTCTGCTACATCTTCAAAATCCTCGTTTTCCGGGCGGATGATATCCACCCCTACAAGTTTGTCCATTGATTTAAGTGCACGGTAAACTATAACCATCATATCCTGACGGGTGATGTTGTTGTATGGTGCATACTTATTATCACCGATTCCGCCGACAAGTCCTTCATTTCGTGCTATTGCAAGCTCACTTGCAAAGTAATCGGAAGCCTTGACATCAGAGAAGTTCTCTGTGTTTTCGGAAGAAAGCTTGAATGCACGCACAAGAAGAATTGCAAAGTCTGCTCTTGTTATGTTGTTTCCGGGAGAGAAGGTATTTTCGCTTGTGCCCTTTATAATGCCTTCATCTGCAAGAGAGTTGATTGCATCCTCGGCCCATGCGTGGGAGGCGAGGTCTATGAAGCGGACATTTTCCGAATCCGGAGTTTGCGGAACGTCG
Source organism: Oscillospiraceae bacterium (assembly GCA_017435965.1). Classification (GTDB taxonomy): domain Bacteria; phylum Bacillota; class Clostridia; order Oscillospirales; family JAAYXM01; genus SIG480. The sequence continues at coordinate 34,564 of JAFSEA010000046.1, read as the reverse complement.
GAACCGCCGTTTTCCACATCGGTTGAAGGTTCTTTTTCTTCTTCCTTTTCAGCCGGAGGTATTGTGGTCGTGCCTGTTCCACCGCTACCTGCACCGCCGATGCTTCCGCCGGAGGTTGAACCGTAAACCGTTATGGTGATATGTATGGTTGTTTCACGTCCGTCAGAATCTCTTGCAGTTATGGCAACGTGGTTATCTCCAACCTGCGAAGAAGCGGGTTTCCATGTGAAGAGTCCCGTTTCCGAATCAATGGTGGCACCTCTCGGGAGAGTTCTTCCGATATACTCAATTTCTGTTCCCGACAGTGAGCTTGTTGCCGTAAACTTTCTCTCGTATATACTATTTACGCCGGCAACGCCACCGTCATATGTTTCAAATACGGGAGCCGAATCCGATATGACAGGCATTGAAATCACAAACTTCTGTTTCTTTGCAATGTTATATTCATAACCCTTGTCGAAATCCTTTGCATCCATATACTTGCGAACTGTTGTTACTGTTCCGATATCAAGACGGATATCTCCATCTGCTTTCTTTTCTGCGGAAAGTATTTCATATGCGGCATTTCCCACTCCATCGTGCTCAATAAAGATATACTTTCCTGCAAGACTTTCAGGGGAAACTGCCTTATCCGGTGTTATATCAATGTAGTTATTGGTGGAGAGCCCTTCCGTGAAGCCTGAAATCTTTCCTGTTACATCGCCTTCTCCGCCAAGGACATAGGAATATGTAATCTCACGGTTTGCATTTAATGTCCATACGCCCACAAAACCGCTGAATGTCAGAGCTTCGTTGTTTTCAAGCTGATACGTTACTTCATCGTTTGTGGCATAGATGATATAATCAACCCTGCCGTTTGTGTGGGTAACCTTTACAGCCTTTGCGATATCGCCGTTTTTCTCTGTTCCGCTGATTATCTCAGGGACAATCTGTTCAACCGATGATATATATGCTTCCTTCTTATACGGCTGATATACTGCGGTAAACAAGCTGTCGAGGTTCTTTCCTTCACGCTTTGCGAGCATATACTCAAGGTGTGAAGGAATATTCTTGTTGGTTGCTCTTTCAGGAACTTTACCCTTTGCAAATGCAACCTCAGAAAGCTCAAAATCGTTTACCATTGTGAGGCTTAAGTGAATATCCTTGTTGTCCTTTATCACACGGTTATAGTCTGTTATCTTGAAATCAGCCGTAAAGTCATTTACAACATCATCGGAGCGACGTACATCGCGGAGCCACGTTGTTCCTCTCGGATAATATGTGACGTAGTTGTAGTCTTTCATGGGATTCGGGTCAGGACCGTATTTGATGTCAGCACCTGCATAGGAGCTTGTGTCTTCACTTGTCCAGTCACTCTGCGGCTCATCAACCTGCGGAACAAGTGTGAGTCCGTCAACAACGGAGGCATCGTCACCGCTGAGTGCGTGGAAGCTGTAGATATGCTCATTTCCGCCAACGACACGGAAGAAGTCAACGCCATAGCTTATGTCGTCGTCCGCTTCAATCATAACAACCGTTCGTCTGTATTCCGATGTTGCCTCATATACTTCCGGAACAGATGTATCAAGAACCTTTACCATGCCCGAATCATCAAAATGTAACGGTTTTCCGGGGAGAGTGATGTTCTTCTGCTGCTGTCCGTCAACGGTTACGGTGTTATGAGAAAGGGTTGTGCTCGTCCATTGCATACGCTCTGCATTTACTGTGGCATCTACGGGGTATGCAAGGTCGGGAGCTATGTTGAGACCATATGCCTCGATACCGAGATTGAGTGCATCAAGGTGTCTGTGAGACTGAGCACCACCAAAGTAAATCCAGAAGTCACGGAGGTTATTATTTTCGGTTGAATCGCTCACGGATTTATAATTCTTACCTGCACGAAGCACCGAGAAGCCATATCCTGCAAGCATTTTGCTTTCCGTGAATCCGTCTTCATTTTCGACAAAGCTCATAATCTCCTCGCCGAGACCTTCCGGATTTTCCGCAAAAACACTTTCTCTGAAGCCGTCAAGATTGTAGTTGTAATATAATGCTATATACTTTGCAATCTTTTCAGCCATAGGTGTGTATTTTACATACGGGAATATCGTGGAGAGAAGCTTTACATTTCCGAGGAGTGTAGCTGATGCGATACCCGAAGAACAGTCACCGATATGAACTGTGTGGGAGTTTGTCATTACGAGATCGGAAAATGCCTCCAGCATTTTGAGGAACTTTACATTCTGATAAAGATCATATTTCGGATCACCGTATTTTGCAGACATTTCTGCAATATTTATAAGCTTTTCCCACCACATACAGTTGTAGCTTGCGGAGGATTCTGTTCCCAGACCGTCACGGTCAACTTCATCAACAATCTGGGCATTGATGTTTCCACCTGTGTTGTAGTAGGTTCCCGTTTCGCTGTTCTGGGGATAAACAACTCCACCGCTTCTGAAGCACCAATCCATCATCTCATCGGATTCGGGCTTCTTGTCAAGAACAAGCGCAGTTGCCGCAATGGCAGCCTGGTATGTGCCGAAGTTACCTCCGACCTTATAAAGCTTTGCCGCCTCAAAATTCTCAAGAAGAATATTCTCTTCCCAGTTTCTCCATATATCCTCTGCGGTTTTCTTCTTATTTTCAAGACCCATTGCATCTGCTTTCGGGCTCAGATACTGAATAACCTGATTGCAGGCGGCCTCATCCTTGAGGATGGGGAACACCTCATCGATACGCAGAGCAAAGCCCTTTGCGAAATATGCATCCTGAATAAGACCCTGTATTTTTCCTTTTCCCGTTCCTCCATCTGTTATCTGGAATGCACCGGTGTCAAAGGAATCGGCATCATGGCTCGGGTAAACGTCTGCCAGTCGGTCTAAAAGTATTGCCGCCGCAACGCCGTATTTTGTCTCTCCCGTGTATACATAAGCCATTCCGAGGGAGCTTATTCTGTTTGAAATTCCCGGTAACAAAGAATAGTTATATAATGCTATCGGGCAATACATTTCCTTTACGCCTGTATTGAAAACTCTTCCTGTGTAGTATCCGAAGCCGTCATCAACGCACCAGCGCTCGGCCTTTTCGCTGGGAAGGAGCTCCACACTTGAATTTTCGCTTCCGACTTCTTTATAAAGCTTGTTGTAGAGATATCCTTCCTCATTTCCATATCCGTAGAACTCATACCACTCTTCGGAATAGGGCGTTTCGGGTTTCTCACAGGTACATTCTTCTCCGCCCTTGTGAAAAAGCATCTCGTGATGTGCTTGTCTTGCTCTGTCAACATCGTAATATTTCTGTTCATCAAGTCCCAGCTTCATAAAGCTTTCAAAATCATTTGAAGGGAAGAAACGTTTGCAACCCGGGCACTGAGCCTTCCACGGACGATTGAGAAAATCATATTTCCACGCAAATTGATAATATTCTCCGCAGTAAGGACAATTATCAATTTCGGGATGACCTTTCGTCTTCATACTTCTTGATCTCGGAATTCCCTCACCGATTATCATATCGTAATATGCGTCAAGGTTCTCTAAAGCGATGTCGGCATCTGCTTTTTTCGCATTTACTTCACTTCGTACCCAGGAATACTTTTCGGTATTCTTTTTAACGTTTTCGCGCATCTCATAGGTGTAGTATGTGGGAGCCTGCTTTGACATTCCCTCAAGAATGTCTATTTCCTTTTCGGCAGTTCTCATTTCACCCTTGAAATCTGCACTTGCCTTTAAAGTTATCTTTCCTTCTGCATTTCCGGTAATGGAATTTCCCGAAACCACACCTGCACCTTCAGGCTCCGATGCTATGATTTCATAGGTCTCATCCGGTATTTCTATAGTCTTTCCGCTTCCCATATGAGCGATAAATTTGATGTTTTCGGAAGCTCTCACATAGATATAATCGGAAATATCAATTTCGACATTTTGAACTTCACTTGAGTCAATTACTTTAATCTCAACTGTCTTTGAATCGGAGAATTCACCGTCATCTGCCGTGATTGTAATCTCGGAAGCACCCTCATTTTCACCATAGACAAAACATTCGTTGTTGTCACCGATTTCTGTTGTAAGGGCAAATTGAACAGATGAAAGACTCTTCAAATTGAGGGTTTCTATGTCGATTGTTGTCATATCAAGAGACTTTGCCTCTATGCCTATTTCAACACGCTCACCAACGCCTATACTCTTCGGAGCAGATACAATGAGCTTCTTGAATGTGTTTCTTCCGTCAAGTATGAGATTTCCAAACATTGCTCTACCATATTTAGCCTTGTAAACAACATAGTATTTGCCAGCCTCGAAGAAATCTACTCCGAAGTCGGAAACTGTTGCACTTTCCGAATATTCGGATGCATCACCGTCAAAACAGCTCTGTGTGCCGGTTGCATCAAGGTTATTGATGGTGCTGATATCAAAGTTTCCGTTTTTCGGAATAATGTATGCTTCAAGAGCACCCGTTGAGTTGTTGTATTTGCCATATCTCTGATTTATCGAATATATTCCCGATACGGGGATGTCAATTTCAAAGGCGAACCATTCACCTTTTCCAAGATTTATGAATGTGTCTCTGTATTGAATCTGAGTACCCACTCCACTCTGACTTGCCGATGCAAATTGATATGCACCGCTCGCATCATCGCTTGAAAGCTCGGAAAATGCCTTATCTGTTCCATATTCGGGGATTGCTTCTGCAAAATCATAGATAAACAGCTTGCCTGCCGCCGCGCCTTCAATAACCTCAACCTTTTTCTCGGAGGTTATCATTCTTCCGATATCATAAGAAACGGTAACCGTTGCAACACCTGCACCACTTGCAGTATATTCTCCCGTTTCACGGTTTACATAAAGCACATCTTCGTTATCGCTTGAGAAAATATATCCGTCTTTTACGGAGAAGGCAGTACCGTCACTCATTGTTCCTATGGGTGCGATAAGTCCGCCATCGCCCTTTACCATAATTTCGGGAATGTCAAAGGAAATTGTGGCAAGCTCACGCTCCCCACCGCCATTGAGGGTGAGGTTTCCGAACATTGCTCTGCCGCCGTTTGATTTATAAACTATATAATAATATCCGTTGTCGAAATACACATTTTCCTTTATTGACGGTTCAGAAAGGGCTGTGAATGCTTTGTCAGCTCCCTCACAGCTCTGTGAGAAGGTGGGGGCTTTTTCCTTTATAAGTGTGTCGCTGTAGGAAGTATTTTCACCCTTCGGAAGCACATATACATCCAATGTTCCGCTGCCCGGATATGTGGTATATTCCTGCTCAAGATTATACATACCACTCTTCGGAACATATATTTCCATTACAAACCAATAATTCTTTTCGGCAAGCTGGAATATTTTGCCGTTTCTGAAGCGTATATCGCCTCCGTTATGTCCTGCATATGCCCAGAGTCCCTTTGAGTTTTCAAAGGAGAAAAGTCCAAGGTCAAACTCTGTTGTTTGTCTTGAGCTTGAAAGCGGCAACTCTTTTGCATAATCATAGATTACAGTTATTCCGCTCTTTCCTCTTATATCAAAGGTGACATCCTTTTTAAGTCCGCCGACTTCTACGGTTACAACGGCAGTTCCCGAAGAAATTGCCTCATATGCACCGTTTTCGTCAATATTCAGAATGTCTCCGTCTTCCGTTGCATACGATACTTCACCTGCGTAGTTTTCGCTTGTTGCATCGCTGTAATAAGCAACAACAGAGACTTCTCCCGCTTCTCCCTCGGCGATAAAATCGGGCTTTACGACTTCAAAATCAACAAGCTCACGTCCTTCGCCGCCGTTGAGGGTGAGGTTTCCGAATATTGCCCTTCCGCCGTTTGATTTATAAACTATATAATAATATCCTGCATCAAGATATACGTTTTCCTTTATTGCAGGTGTAGAAAGTGCAACAAAGTTTCCGTTTTCACCGTCACAGTTCTGTGAAAGTGTGGGCGAAACACCGTTTATGAGCGATGCATTGTATGAAGTGTTATCACCCTTTGGAATTATATACACATCAAGAGTTCCGCTTCCAGGATATGTACTGTATTTCTGCTCGATGTTATATGCTCCGCTTTTGGGAACATAGCCTTCCATTGCAACCCAATAATTGTTTGAATTGAGCTGAATGGTGCTCTTGTTTCTGAAACGCACATCGCTTCCGGAATATGCGGCATAAGCCCAGAGTCCGTGAGAGGAATCAAAGGTGAACTTTTCCATATCCGAAACGCTCGCCGTGTCGTTTCCCGTTCTCAGGGGCATCTGTGCCGAATAATTATAAACAACGCTTATTCCGCTTTTTTCAACATTTCCTACTTTTACTTCAATGCTTTTGCTTATGTTGCCAACAGTTGCGGTAACGGTGGCAACGCCGCCTGCCTTTGCTGTGTATGCACCTGTTGTTGCATTGATTTCAAGAACATCGGGAGCGCTGCTCTCAAATGTAACATTGTCTCCAGGTCCCGAAGTAAGGTCGCTGTAATAGACCTCGGCTGTTGCAGTTCCCGTAGTTCCCATTCTCACATCCGACGGTATGGATACGGAGTTTATTGATGTCGCAACTTTTCCCGAACCTCCGTTGAGGGTAAGATCCCCAAAGAGGGCAACGTTTGTGCCATCGGCAGTTTTCACCTGCAGATAGGCTACATAATAATTGCCTTCCCGAAGCTCTTTGACTGTTGTTTCAGTATCTCCCGTAATGCCGCCGCTTGTGCCTTTACAATCAAGGGTGAGAACTTTATTGGCATCTTTCATATCGGCTGTTGTGAAAGCGGCTCCGTTTTCTTTCGGAATCATATACACATTGATATCCGACTGACTTCCGCCAAACTTTGCATATTTCTGCCGGAGTGTATATGCACCTTTCTTGGGTACATATATTTCAAAGACCATCCAGAGACCGCCACCGCCTCTGTTGAACTGAACATAATCACCGTATCGCCATGTGACCGTTGCCCATGACTGCTGACTGTCATATTTCCACAAATTGTGTGAACGGTCAAAGGTAAATTGTGACAAGAAGGTAGTGTCCTTGAGAGAACCATTGTCCGATCCCGGATTCATCTGCTTTCCCCAGTCATAAACTGCGCTTATTCCGCTTCTTTCAACATCACCCACAGTTATTTCAATGCTCTTTTGGAGAATGCCCGACTTTGCGGTAACGGTTGCAACGCCCGAAGCTTTGGCAGTATATGCACCTGTTGCTTCGTTGATTTCAAGAACATCGGTATTGTCACTTTCATATGTAACATCACCGGCAGTTGCGCTGCCGGAGGTCAGATCACTATAATAAACCTCGGCTGTCACACTTCCCGTTGCTCCCACCTTCACTTCGGCCGGTGCAGAAACGGATGTTATTTCCGTAACGGCTTTACCCTCACCGCCGTTAAGGGTGAGGTCACCAAAGAGTGCAACATTTGTGCCATCGGCAGTTTTTACCTGCAGATAAGCTACATAGTAATAACCCGATGAAAGTTCTTTATCTGTCGTTGCAATATCTCCGACAATGCCGCCGCTTGTGCCTTTGCAGTCAAGGGTGAGAACTTTATTGGCATCTTTCATATCGGCTGTTGTGAAAGCGGCTCCGTTTTCTTTCGGAATCATATATACATTGATATCCGACTGACTTCCTCCGAATTTTGCATACTTCTGTTCAAGTGTATACATACCGGTTTTCGGCACATAAATTTCAAAAACCATCCAGAGACCGCCACCGCTTCTGTTGAACTGAACGTAATTGCCGTATCTCCATGTTACGGTAGACCAGGACTGTTGGCTGTCATATTTCCATAAATTATGGGAACTGTCAAATGTAAACTGCGATAGGAAAGCAGCATCCTTGAGAGGAGCCGGATCGTTTTCCGTTTCTGTTTTCATCTGCGTTCCCCAGTCATAAACTACGCTTATTCCGCTTTTTGAAGCTTCTGCCGGTTCTGCACCTATTGTGGGCACAAAACTGCAGACCATACATAAAACGAGCAATGTTGAGATAAATCTTTTCATAATTTCTCCTCCATAAAAATCGTTTATATCATAAATCGTCTTAAAAACATCGACAACATTATTTTCAAAATTCTAATCGCGGTTTCTTCTTTTCTCAAGAAGCCATTCAAGAAGCTCTGCATCATATGAGGTTTCGGATATGTTATGACCGACACCGCAAGGTCTTGTATATTTCACATCCTCATTAAACTCACGGAGCTTTGCAATCATTTCGTCTGTCTGGGTGGGACTTACGGTAATGTCATCGGCACCGTGGAATGCCCATACCGGCATTTTCAGAACATTTGCATTCCACGCCATTCCTCCTCCGCAAACGGGAGCAATCGCCGCAAACATATCTGGACGTGCCATCGCCGTAAACCACGTTCCGTAGCCTCCCATACTGAGTCCCGTTAAATAAACTCTGTCTTCATCAATGTTATATTCCTTGATTATCTGCTCTGCAAAACGGATTATGGATTCAACCCTCGCCGCCCAGAATGTATCCTCTGGGCATTGAGGCATCACAACCACAAGGTCTTTTTCTATATCACGGATGACCTCCGAAAAACCATAGGTTTCAACTATTTCAAGGTCTTCGCCGCCCGAGCCTCTTTCTCCTGCACCGTGAAGCTGGATAATAAGCGGTCGCTTTTTGTCCTCATTTCCGCCTGAATACTCCACAAACGGAAATGCCCACTTTTCCTCTCTGTGCTCAAATCTGTTCATAACTCTTCTCCGTTTCGCTATATTCCCATATCCCTTTTTTTGCTGTAGCGGAGGGAGTAACCCCTCCGCTACTTATACAAATTATTCTGCGTCTGAAAGTGTTACCTCACCATCAACAATGAGGCTGTACTCTGTGTCGTTTTTAACTATTGCATAACCCTTGAAAGTTTCGCCTGCGCTACCTGTTACGGTAAACTGATTGCCGGGTGTTGTCATGGCAATTCTTGTTTCGCCAAACATAATACCCTTTTCAACAACATTGTTTCCAAAGCCGATAAACTCAGCCATAACTGCAGGTGTATTTCCTGCAAAGAAGCTGTCTATAACAATCTTTCTCGTGCTTCCGCTGTAATTGTTCTCTCCGTATACTGCAGTTACAGTACAGCTTTCCCAAGCCTTGAAGCTGTATTCTCTGTCTGCGCTTACAATTTCGGTTGTATTGTCATCAAGTGTTTTTGTCCAGCACTTGAAAGTACCTTCTCCCGTTGCGATGCAGTTTACGGTATCACCGTATGCATATACACCTGTTCCCTCACCGCCGGTTACGGTTATATTGATATTCTTTTGAGGCTCTGCGAGGTCATAGTGTGCAACATAAATATTTGTATCTTCGTATCTGTCCCAACCTGTTGATATGCCATAGCCTGCCATTGAAGGAAGTGCCGGCTCTGTTCCCGTTGCAATACGCTGACCGTTTGCATTGTAATATTCCGCTGTGTCGGAAATATCGCCTTCATATACTGCGATGAGATAATTCTTTCCGTTTTCTTCGGGCATATAGTCTGAAAGTGTGGCAGAGAAGGAAATAATCTTCTTATCCCTGCTCATTCCCTTTGCCCAGTAGAGGAACTTTGCGTTTTCCTTGGTTCCTGGGGCTGTGAGAGTGAATGTTCCGTCAGAGTTCTTTTCCGCCTCAATTGTGCTGTCGTCTGTAAGTCCCGCTACGGTTGATTCAACATATCCCGTTGCAGGAGTTACCGTAACTTCAAAAGCATCTTCCATGGCGGTATCCTTAACCGTTACTTCCGCGCTTTTGCTTGAAAGAGAAGCCTTCGCCGTAACGGTTGCAACACCTGCACCCTTTGCTGTGTATGCACCTGTTGTTGCATCAATCTCAAGAACATCGGAGGCATTGCTTTCAAATGTAACATCACCTGCAGCTGCGCTGCCGGAGGTCAGATCACTATAGTAAACCTCGGCTGTGACAGCACCTGTAGCTCCCGATTTTACCTCGGAAGGTGCAGAAACCGATGCTATTTCCGTAACAACCTTTCCCGTTCCGCCGTTGAGGGTAAGATCACCAAAGAGAGCGACGTTTGTGCCGTCGGCAGTTTTTACCTGCTGATAAGCAACATAATAATAGCCCTCCGAAAGCTCCACGTCTTTCTTCGCCGGAGACTGAGCGAGGAGACCTGTACCGGCTGCACCCTTACAATCAAGGGTAAGCACTTTTCTGTCAGCTGTCATATCGCTCTGTGCAAATGCGACTCCGCTTGTCTTCGGGAACATATATACATTGATATCCGACTGGCTTCCGCCAAATTGTGCGTATTTCTGTTCAAGTGTATATATGCCTTTTTTCGGCACATATATTTCAAATGCCATCCAGAGACCGCCGCCGCTTCTGTTGAACTGGATGAAATTACCGGCTCTCCATGTGACTGTAGACCACGACTGCTGATTTTCGTATTCCCACAAATTATGGGAATTGCCAAATGTAAACTGAGATAAGAAAGTAGCATCCTTAAGGGGAACCGGATCATTTTCCGGAGAAGTTTTCATCTGCGTTCCCCAATTGTAAACTGCACTTATTCCGCTCTTCTCAACTTCTTCAACAGCTATTTCCACGCTCTTGCTTTTAAGTCCCGACTTTACGGTAACGGTTGCAACACCGCCTGCTTTTGCAACATATGCACCTGTTGTTGCATCAATCTCAATAACATCGGGGGAATTGCTTTCAAATGTAACGTCACCTGCAGCTGCGCTGCCGGAGGTTAAATCACTATAATAAACCTCGGCTGTGACCGTACCGGTTGCTCCCGACTTTACTTCAGAAGGTGCAGAAACGGATGTTATCTCCGTAACAGCTTTTCCCGTACCGCCATTGAGGGTGAGGTTTCCGAAGATCGCTCTTCCGCCGTTTGCCTTATAGACTATGTAGTAATATCCTGCATCAAAATATACGTTTTCCACTATTGCCGGATCTGCAAGGGCAATAAAGTTGCCGTTTGCACCGTCACAGCTCTGTGAAAGCGTGGGCGAAACACCGTTTATAAGCGAATCGCTGTAAGTCGTGTTATCCCCCTTCGGGATTACATACACCTCAAGAGTTCCGCTTCCCGAATACGTATTATATTTCTGTTCCATATTATATAATCCGCTTTTGGGAACATACACTTCCATTGCAACCCAGTAATTGTTTGAATTGAGCTGAATGGTGCTCTTGTTTCTGAAACGCACATCGCCGCCCCAATATGCGGCATAAGCCCAGATACCGTGGGAAGTATCAAAGGTAAATTTCTCCATTGCTTCAACCGATGCCGCATCGTTGCCGGTTTTTATCGGAAACTGTGATGCATAGTCAAAAACTATGGTTATTCCGCTTTTTGAAGCTTCTGCCTCGCTTGCACTTGCACCCATTACAGGCACAAAGCCGAAAAGCAAACATAAAACAAGTAATGTTGAGATAAATCTTTTCATAATTTCTCCTCCATAAAATATAATAGTCGCTTATATATCAAACCGTTTTAAAAACGGATATTTCCGTCTACAACCTGATTCCGAGACCCCTGCCGAGATTTCCTCCCTCCGAAAGTCTCTTTTTTGCCGCACGACGCAGAGAAGTATTTTCGGGAAGGTCTTCTATGGGTGCTTTTCCGTCCTTGCCGAGACATCCTTCAAACAGTGAGTAAAGTCCGCAGTTGTCTTCATAAAGCTTTATGATTTTGAACTTCTTTTGGAATTTCACTATGGAAGATTTTTCGGGAAGAACTTCACAAAGCCACGGATAGAGAAGCCACGACCAACACATAAAGATCATATTTTCCATACCGTAATACTTTTTGAAAAACTCCCTTGCACGTCTGTATGAATCCTCGCAAAGCTCCTCATTAAAATCAACTTTTCGGGGGATATGAACCGCGATACACTTTTCTCCCTCTTTAATGCTTCTCCCATCAATCTCCATATCGCACAGCGCATCCATAATCTCAAATTCAAGATTTCCGATGCGGTAGATTGTGCAATCAACATTTCTCCGAAGCCAAGGAAGAAAAACCTCTTTTGAGATGCCGAAGGGCTCATCGGTATACAGCGGAAGACGGCTCACCACGGAAAAGTCTTCCATTGTGGCAAGGAATACACTCTTGTCTATTCCCATCTTCTCATATTGCTTATATGTATCTTCAAGCAAACGAAGATATATATAAAGCGTGAGGGTATTGAGGGGGATATCGGATTTTTCGGAAAATTCAGAAAGGTATTCGGCAAAGCCCTCCTCACCTTTGTCATATGCCGTCCGTGCGAAAGAAAGCTCTTCCGGGAAATACTCACGGCATTTTTTATTCACATCCGAAATTATCATAAGCTCTTCATCCGTAAAGCCGAGCTTATTTATGTATTCTTCATATTTCATCGGAACTCACTCCGTTCAGCCATTGAAATCCTTCATTTCAACAACGTAATTTTCAAGACGTGCCTTTTCTGCGGCAAATACCGTTGCGTGGTTTGAAACCGATATTCCGATTTCGCTGAGCATATCGCCCTCATAATCTTCGGCTATATATTTATAGAGAATCTCAACGATTCCGTCGTCACCGCCGCCGTGGCCGCCTACGATCTCGCCGCTGATTGCTCTTCCCATAGGATTTATGACCGTGTGCTCACGGGTTTTGAAGCTGAAATAATCAATTTCATCACTTTCCATATCCCCATAAAGCTCACCGTCTGTACCCATAACACGGATGTATCTTCCGCCTGCATTGAAAGCACACATATTAAATGAAGCAACAGCTCCGTTTTCATATTCAATATTTACAACCTGATGGTCAACCACATCGTTATTGCATTTGAATATACATTTTCCGTATTGTGTTGTGCGAAGTGCTTTTTCAACTTCTTCGTTTGTCGCATTGACTTTTTTCGTTGCCGCACCACGGAACCAGTCGTTTTCTTCATCCTCAAGATAGAGCTTAACTGCGTTATAATAGCAGGTCTCACCATAGGGACAACCCTCTATGCAATAGTTGGGTGCGCCATCCGGTGCATTGTCACGGCAGAAATACGAAAGAGAGCCAAAGGACGAAACCTTCTTTGCACGACTTCCCACAAGCCATTGCATAATATCAATATCGTGGCAGGACTTTGCAAGAAGCATATTTGAGCTTTCTTCGGTATTGTTCCAGTTGCCGCGGACATAACTGTGGCTCTGATGAATATTTCCCACACATTCGCTGTGATGAACAGAAATCACCTTGCCAAGCTTTCCTTCATTGATAAGGTCTTTTATCTTTCTGAAAAACGCCGTGTAGCGGAGAACGTGGCACACAAGAACTTTAACATTCTTCGCCTTTGCCGCATCGGCAATGTCCTGACATTCACGGTATGTGGGTGCGACCGGTTTTTCGAGCAGAAGATTATATCCAAGCTCTATTGCCTTCATTGCCGGCTCATAATGCATTTTATCCGATGTTGCAATTACCGCAACATCGGCAAACTTCGGAAGAGCCAGAATTTCTTCCCAACCGCCAAAGCACATATCATCGGGGATATTATGCTTGTTTTTTATATAGTCACGGCACGCCTTTTCGGGGTCTGCAACGGCGACAACACGAAATTTGCCGTCTGTCATATATTCTGTATATCCCCGTCCACGGATGCCTGCACCTATCAGGATAACATCAATAGCTTTCATTTCACTTCTCCATTTTTTATATTTTCAATTTTATTATATCAATTTCAATGTGTATATGTTATAATAATTTCAAGCAAAAATATAAAAATTTCTATATGGGAGATTTTTCTATGGAACGGTATTTTTATGAATCAGACTCACATCTCGACTTTTCCGAAGGTGTTCGTGTCTTGCCGATTCAATCCGAACAATGCGGAATTGAGGCACTTCCGCACATTCACAGTCAGGTTGAGCTTATTTATATTACAAACGGCTCGTATGAAATCTCGGTAAATGACAGAAATTTCACCGCCAATGAAGGAGACCTCGTTCTTTTCCCTCAATATTCCATACACTCAACATTCGCAGTCTCCCGAAGCGGAGGAAAATATTACTATTTTCACATTCACTCAAGACTGATATCGGAAATGGCGGGAAAAAGCAAAGCTCCTTTTTTTCAATATTTCTTCTCCCTCACTTCACCGGAACAGAAACTTCTCTGGAAAGCGGATGAATTATCAAAGGAATTCACAAATCCCATATCGGAGCTTATAAGCGAATGCGGCAAGAACGATTATCTCACCCAAATATCCCACAAGTTGAACATATGCAAGCTTCTGCTTGCAATTCTCAAAGACTCCAAAGTTCACAAATCAAAAAAATACAGGGAATTGCAAAATGAAAACAGTTCACTTTCCTCAATGCAGAAAGCAACCGAATATATAAATGCAAATTATGCAACCAACATAAAAGGCGAGGATGTTGCGAAGATGCTGGGCTTAAGCTACAAATACTTCTTACAATGCTTTTCAAAAGCCACTGGCGAGGGTTTCAGCAAGTACCTCAATAAGACCCGCATAAAATACGCAAAGGTGCTTCTTTCAAACACAACTCTTTCCGTTCATAATATCGCATCGGCCGTTGGTTACAACAGCGATTCTTATTTCATAGTTGAATTTAAAAAGGATACCGGCATAACGCCTTTGCAATTCATCAAAAAATATCGTGAAATAAAAGCGGAAAAATGATTTTTGTCTTTTCCTTTTGTTTTATGTATGATATAATTGTATCATCAATCTGTTAGCTTTTGAAGCTCATTTTGTCAGGGTTTATCCTCATTTTGTCAGGAGGTATAGCAAATGAACAATATCCTGATATCAGAAAGTGCACCTTTACTTCTCGAAATAGACCGGGATGTGGACCTTGCACCCGGAACAGTCTTCGGTCCAATCGTGCGTTCGGCATACATTTTCGATTGTAACATTTCCGGCTATGGCTCTGTTATAATCAATGGTCTGGAGTTCCCCGTTTCCCCCGGCGATTTTTATATTCTTTTACCGGGAGACAGAATAATTCACACCACAGCCAACATAAATCCAAGACGCGGCATATGGTGTTCTCTCGATGGACTTTCGCTTGGTCGAATCCTTTCAAGCTGCGGAATAACCGCAACAAACCCATTTGCACCAAAGGATATGTTTCCTTCTCTTTGCCGCGCCATGGAGGGTCTTTATGAGCTACGAAACGACACAGACCCCGGTGCCGAGCTTCGGCGCACCTCTTTTCTCTATTCCATTCTCGGCGAGCTTGCGCGTGTCGGACAAAAAAGTGACAGCATAGTGCCTATACGCCGTGCAATCGGTATTATGGAAAACTACTATAACACAAATCTCGACATAGCGAACATCGCAGACTCCGTAGGACTTGCCCGAAGCTATTTTTCAACACTTTTCAAAAGCGTTACGGGAATGTCTCCCCACGCATATCTCAACAAACTTCGAATAGAACGTTTTTGCACGCTTATCAAAAACGAAGATATATCGGTATCAACCGCTGCAGAATATGTAGGCCTCGACCCACAGAACTTTTCACGCATATTCCGCCGTGAAACAGGAAAAACACCTCTTGAATATAAACGAAGTTTGCATAAAAAATGAGCAGTAGTGAACGACTGATTGTCGTTCACTACTGCTTTTCAATAGTCGTGATGAAATTTTTACTTATTTACTTTACTCTGTCGTATGCCGATGTGTAGGCCTCAAGGATTTCGTCAACACCCATTTTCTTGAGTTCCTTCACAAAGCTGTCATACTTGCTCATAGGCTCCTGATCAAGCATGAACTTTGTCATCATTTCCTCTGTATAATTTAATACAGCTGTGTATTTTTCGTCAATGACCGCCTGCTCCTCTTCATTCAAAGCCACCCACATTCCCGGGTTGTGATAGGGAAGCGCACTATCAATAACTATATCCTCACACTCGAGAGTTGTTTCGGACTGAAGTGCCTTTGCGGCTGTGGGGTCAAGCTTTATAAACGTTCCGTAGAGCTGGAAGCCATACATCGTGTTCGCCTGGTCGTTGTTTTCATTTGTGATATATCTTCTCTCGCCTTTTTCCTTATCGACCCATTCAAAGGTTTCGCCTTCCTTACCCCAGGAAACAAGCTCAACAGCTTCGTCTGTATACATCCAGTCGATAAACTTTGCGGCATTTATCATTCGTTCCTGATCGCCCGTATCGCCGATAACTGTACCAATCTGCTCAATGTCTCCGCGATCCATCAAGGGTACACCCGTATCCTCGTTTGCAACGGGGGGCTTCATGGCGACAATCTTGAACTCGGGATTGTTTTCCTGTGCACGGCTGTTGAAGTAGTCGATATAGAGCTGGAGATGCGGCATAATAAAGGTGCGGTCTGTGAGAACATACTCATTCCATTTCGTTACTTCAAGGGAAATGGCATCGGCAGGCATAAGACCTTCCTTTACCATCCTCTTATAGAACTCCAGAACTTCTTTTGCCGTGTCTTCGGTTGCTCCCCAGCGCCATTCGCCGTCATCGAAATCATAGTAGAGACCGTGTTCCCACCATTTATCGAAGGATGAGCCTAAAATATCGAAGAGATATGAGATACTTCTTGTGCTGAAGGGGTATGAATCGGGATATATGGTCTTAAGCTTCTTACATACCTTATAAAGCTCGTCGAAGGTTTCGGGAACTTTGAGGTTGTGCTTTTTGAAGATATCTTCGCGATAAAGCCATGCACGCATACGAGTTCTGCCCTCACGTCCCGTTCCCGGTGTGTAATAGATCTTGCCGTCTGCAGCCTTGCGATTTGTTACCGCAACATAGTATTCATCATCTGAGAGGGAATCAAGCCACGCATTGTAGTTTGGCATATACTCGGCAAAATCGTCAAGAGCCGCAATGCCCTCGCCCCAATATTGGTTGTAACTCTTGTTATTGTCTCCTGCAAGAAGATCGGGCATCTCCTTTGGATCGGATATCATAAGAGGAAGCTTTGTTGCAACATCTCCCATGGGAACTACCATAATGTCGAGAGTTGCGCCCGAGCCCTCCTGCATATACTCAAATACCTTCCAGTCTTCACGTACAGGCCAGCTTGCGTGTGAGGGCACAAGATATTTGAGAACTGTTTTTTCGGTAAATGTCTTGTCTGCGCCGGAATGGTCTGCGGCTTTATCCATTTCCGTATTTTTTCCACAGGCACAAAGTGCGAGTATCATAACGGAAGCAAGAAGAAATGCTATGAATTTTCTCATCGTTTTCCCTCCTGTATGTTGATTTTTTCGTAAATCGAGAGGGAACGACACATAGGTCGTTCCCTACGGCGTGGTGGATTTTATTTTTCTGCTACAAATTCGAGGACTCTCTGCAAGAGAACCGCTACTTCTGCTCTTGTTGTGTTGTCGTTGGGTGCGATTTTGTTGTTTTTACCGTTTACGAGTCCTGCGCCGATTAGGGCTGAGACTGCTTCTTTTGCGTAGTCGGGGACGGAGTCGAAATCTTCGTATTCCGGGAGGATGATATCCGCCCCTACAAATTTGTCCTTAATTACTCGATATACCATAAGCATCATATCGCAACGCTTGATATTATCTCTTGGTGCGAATTTGTTGTCACCAACGCCGCCGACGAGTCCTGTGTTTCGGGCGACCGCAAGTTCACGTGCGAAGTAGTCGGACTCATTTACATCGTCAAAGTTTTCGGTGTTATCCGATTCCTTTTTAAATGCTCTTACAAGGAGTATCGCAAAGTCTGCTCTTGTTATATTGTTTGCCGGGGAATATGTGGTTTCGCTTGTTCCCTTTATGATTCCCTTATCGGCGAGAGAATTGATTGCATCCTCCGCCCAGGCGTGGTTTCCGAGGTCGGTGAATCGGACATCTGGCTCTGCGGGCGGGAGGATGATATCCTCCCCTACATCGGTTGAGGGTTTATCAGAGGGGGCTGTTGCTCCACCGCCTCCGCCGCCGGAGGTTGAACCGTAGACCGTTATGTAGAAGTGGACTGTTGTACTTCTTCCCGATTCATCACTTGCAGTTATTGCAAAGTGGTTCTTTCCAACCTGAGAACTATCCGGTGTCCAGGTAATCGCTCCCGTTTCGCTGTCAAGGCTTGCTCCTCTCGGAAGAGTTGTCGCAAGATATGTCACAGTCTCAGAAAGCTCGCTTTCTGCTCGAACTCTGAGAGAGACAGAGCTTCCTGCAGATGCGGAAAGTGAATCACTCACAGCTTCAAATTCAGGTGCGAAATCATCGCTCATTGAAAGGGGTATGCGGACTGACTGACCTTCGGAAATCATATAGTCATATCCCTTTTCAAGGTCGTTTGAGTCCTTATATCTTCTTATCGCGGTAATTCTTCCCACATCAAGAACAATATCCTCACCGCTTCGCTCTGCACCTTTTATTGCATACGTTCCGCTTCTCACGGATGCACCGTTGTCAATAAATACATACCTTCCGGCAAGAGACGAAAGCTCTTCATCCGTCACAGTCTCTGTGGGAATTATTGTGATTTTGTTGTTCTCTGAAAGCTCCTTGGTAAACCGCTTTATAACGCCTTCAACCGCAACCTTTGTATCCGTCTCTTCTCCGATAATGTCACCGTCGTGGACGTATCTGTATATGTTCTCTCCGTCACTATTGAGTGTATACACACCCATAAAGCCACGGAAGAGAATTTCTACATCCCCATCGGTGAGCTTATATGTCACGGTGTTGTTTGTTGCCCAGAAAATATAATCGCATCTTCCGCTTTCGTGAGTTACTTTAATGACACGCTTTGCATCACCGCTGTTTTCAACTCCGCCGACAATAACCGGTGAGAGCTCTTCGCTTGATTTGAGATATCGGTTGTTTCTGTAGGGTTCAAATACCGTTGTGAAAACAGTATCAAGATTCTCTCCTTCGTTTTCGATAAGGAGATATTTGAGCTTATCTACATTTTTGTTCTTTGATGCCTGAGGCGGAAGACCCTCGGCAATTGCAACGTTTGTCTTTGAGCCTTTTTCCGAATTGCCCTCATTGTGGACAGTCATGTGCAGATAGAGACCGTTTGCATCCTTAATCTGCTTATTGAAGTCCTTAATCTTAAAGTTTACTTCAAATACATCGGATGGCTCTGCATCCCGGTCTACGTTTTTAAGCCATGTAAATCCTATTGGATTTTCAAGCTGTGATTCAACGTGAGTACCTGCCGCATCAGGTCCGAATGGAACATCAGCTCCTGCATACGTTCCGATGTAATTACCGTTTTCATCTGTCTGAGGCGTGAGATTCAAGCCTTCTGTTCCGCTGATTTCGTTACTCGTTGCGTGGAAACTATATAAGTGGCTGTTACCGCCGAGAACACGGAAGAAGTCAACCGTATATGCGTTTTCATCGTCAACCTCAATCATCATAACGCTTCTGCGGTACTGCTCCGTGCTTTCATATGAATAGTCTGCCGAAACATCCATAAGCTTCGCAAATCCCGCATCATCAAAGTGCTTGATTTTGCCTCGGATTTCTCCTGTTTCCGTCTGCTCTTTTTTGTTTACTACCACGCTGTTATGGGAAAGTGTTGTTCTTGTCCATTGGTAACGCTCGTGGTCTGTTCCCGTAAGAGCAGGATATCCGAGATCCGGCATAAAGTCAAGTCCGAATGCCGTCATTCCGAGGTTTAATGTATCAACGTGACCGTGGTCGGTATTCTTTCCGAAATACATCCATATATTGCGGCTTGTTTCCTTTGCGGTATCGCTGTTTGCGTATGTATAATCTCCGCCTGCACGAAGAATACCAAAACCGAAGTTTGTCATCATTTCCGACTTGAGATCAAGAGGGCCGTAGGTATCAATGACCTCCTGTATCTCATCGGCAAGTCTCTCCGGATCCTTCTCATAGGAAGAATAGCGAAGTCCATCCACGGTATTTCCGTTGAGCTTATATACAACCTGAGCAAAAAGCGGATCGCGGAGCTTTCTCCAGCCTTCAACAGCTGTGTTCTTCGTTATCCAATGTCCTTTGCCCTGTGTTGTTCCCGTATCGCCTATCTGCGGACTGTAATACGTTGACATAAGGGAAATGTTTGAATAGAACATCTGTACGAACTTGGGATTGTTATAGAGATTTACCTTGTCGTATCTGTCGTAGTTATCGAGGATATTCTGGATATCCGCAAGGGCAGTATGCCAGTTGATGTTATACTGTGATGCTTCATCGCCCTGACCGTCTGCATCTATGGTATTTACAAGAACTTCACTCACTCCGCCGCCGAGACACGGTGATGTGTTTGAGCGAATCCAGCCGGGAGCCATAAGATAATCAAGCCACTTTGCAGTCTCGGGCATTGTGTCAAGAACAACTGCGGCGATTGCGTTTGCCTCCTGAGGAAGTCCGAAGTTGCCGGAAACCGAACAGTCAACGAGTCCACTAAGTGCTGTGCGGAGGAATCCGTCCTCAATATTTGTTCGTATCTGCGCCGCAGTATTCTTTGCGTGGCGCATCTTGATATTCTGTGCTTTATTATTTATGTAGCTGATAACAGACGGGTCGTCGTATGCATCAAAGACTATATCATAGACCTCTGCGCGCTTTACAACCTCTTCACACTCCCAGATACAACCCATGGTCTTTCCTATGTTGAGTCCACCGTCGGTATTAACAGCGAAATCTGACCACAGAGCGATATCATAATCAGGATAGAAGTCTGCTATTCTGTCAAGAAGTACAGCCGCTACTTTTCCATACTTTATATCACCGGTATAGAGATATGCACGGGCACATTGACCGATAGCACGCTGAATGAGACCGCCGTTTGCATCGGAGCTGTCCTGACGTCGCCAGAGTCCCAAATGGATATATTCCGCAATATAGGTATGGCGTTCAATATTTCCGTCATTTTCATAAGGCTTTCCGTTTTCATCCTTCGGAACATAGCCCCAGCCGTCATCAACTCCCCAAGTGGCAACAGTTTCGCCGGGGCGAAGTCCCACACCGCCGTTTAAGCGAGGTTCACTTGCAACATCCTTATAGAGAGTGTTTTCAAGATATCCCTTGCCGTAGCCGTAGTAGGCATCAGAGCCAACCTCGGCATTGAGGTCACCAAAGAGCTTTGCGTGCTCATTAAGTGCACGATCACGAGAAAACTCACCATATTCATCAAGACCGAGCTTATAGAATGAGCCGAAGTCGTTTGACGGGAATCGGCGTTTGCACTCGGGACACTGAATTTTCCACGGATCGTTCAGTGCATTGTGTTTCCAAGAAAACTGTCCGTATTTTTCCATTACGTTGGTATTACAGTAACGGCAGGTGTATGCAAGTGGATCGTTTGAATTTCCTATGCATATGGCACGGGGAAGTCCCTCGGACGGGATAAGGTCGTATATTTCATCGAGCTTATCCACATATATATCCGCATTCTTTATATATGCATTTCCTTCTGATTTTACCCAGGAATACTTTTTATAATTTTCACGCACCGCTTCAATCTTTTCCGGTGTGTAGTAGGTGGATTTCGCCTTTCCGTAAACCACCGTGAGTGTGACCTCTTTTTCACGAATTCGTCCGTCAACCTTAACGGTGACATCAAACTTTGCCTCACCCTCGCTTACGGGAATGATGTTGTTGTCACTATCAAGTGTAGCATATTCCGGAGTGAGAGAAATTGCTGAAATCTCACAGTTTTCGGCATCTATCTCCCTGCCGAGATTGTCATATGCCGCAACATAGACGGGAACGGTGTCGCCCTCGTCCGTGAGGCGGATATACTCACTTCCGCCTGCTGTTACAACAATATCCGAAAGACCTTCCTCCAGAACTTCTATTTCAGATATTCCCTCTACTTGGACACCGTTGAAGGTTGTTACCGTCTTAATTCTTGCAATGCCGGGTTTGTGAGTTCTGAGCAAATCGCCCTCAATGGTTGCCACGTCCGTATCAAGGGACTCAAAGGTTGAGGTGGCGCAGGATGCACCGAGAATTCTTCCCGAGGAAAGCTTCGGTGTTGCAAAAATGTATGTTGCATCACCTGCAAGAAGCTCAGTTGCCTCGGTATCAACACCTGTTGATACAAGGGGGTCATCCTTTACCTCAATATCAAAGGTTAAGGGATAGGAAACTCCGTCTATTGTTGCGGTAAAGGTAACCTCAACCGTTCCTTCCTTTACTGCGGTAATGGTGAAGTCACGCTCTGCGCTGTTTCCGAGCTGATATTCAAAGCCGGAAGCCTCAACGCTGTCATTTGAAACATCAAGGGTGAATTTATTCTCTTCATCTGTTGCGTTTCCTTCAAAATCAGGTCCGAAATGACGGATACTTCCGTCACGCATTTTGACCCTTGCCGTTCCGCTTACGCTTTCGCCTATGGCAAGCTCGTTTGGAAGCTCTACCTCAATTTTTTCAAAGCCTGCATCCTCACGTGGTGAGAAAACAAGCTTTCTCACATACATATAGGGAAGGTCCTTATCCTTCTTCCTGAGGCGGAAGCGGATGGAATGTGTTCCCTCGGAGAGATATACCGTGTTGAGCTGTTTTCCGCTGTCGGTTTTCTGAACAGCGCCCACCTCGTGGAAGCTGTGGTCGCCGACATAATTTTCATCAACAAAGAGAGAGTACGTGGGTGAGCCTTCCCAAAGCCCTCCGAAAAGCTCAAGACCGTAGAATCCTTCATCTGAAACATCTACATTGAATGCAAAGGTAGCTCCCTTAGGGTCGGAGGTTTCAGGCCACATACGCTTGTCCTTTGCCTGAGTGAAAATCTGGAGCACATTCTGCTTTGTATCGGGGAATGTGAAGATTCGATAATAATTGGTTGTGTCCTCACGCTCAATTATCGTATATCCCGGTGTTCCGTGAAGCACTCCTCGGTTGGACTCATCCGTCTGAGTCTTTGAAAAATCAACTTCAAAAGCCCATTTATCATCGCTTACGGAAATTATTATTACATGGGAGCAATTCTTTGAAAGCTCATTCTTTGCAGTCACGGAGATTGCCGCTTCACCCTCGCCCACAGCCGTGACCGTGCCGTCTTCGGAAACCGATACAACACTGTCATCCGTGCTTTCAAAGGCGCAGACGTAATCCTCCATATCTGCAGGGATTCCGTCGTCCATCTGTCCCGTCACCGTTATCTTCTTGCTCTGTCCCGTGACAAGCTGAGTGTCAACGGATGCTTTTATCTCATTGAGAACAGGCTTTGCCGCAATTACAATTTCTGCACTTCCTGTAACTGTGTTGCCTGCCCAATCGGTTACATAGGCATAAATTGTTGCCCTTCCGGGATTTTGTCCCGTAATTTCACCTGTTTCCTCGTCAACTGTTGCGATATCTGTATCGGAGCTTTCGTATCTCACAGAATATTCATCCGTATAGGGCTTTCCGTCCTCGCTTCTCGTGAGAGTGATGCTTGCTTCTGTCTTTCTTGTTGCCGGGATGTTTTTTCTTTCAAGTGCCACATCAACACGCTCAAGGACGGGATATTCCATACCGGAGACGGGGACGACCTCCGTATATTCCTCTCCGTCTACTTTGACTTTTATTCTTATATTTGTATTTCCGACTCCTTTTGCTTCTGCCTTAAACTTTATTTCATCAGATGTTCCGATGTTCATAAAGGAAACCTCGGAAATATCAATTATCTCGGGGTTGTCGGAGATAACCTCAATGACCTTGTTGTCATCATCGGCTTTTCCCTCGTTATCAAGTCCGAAATGGCGGTAAGTGCCGTCAGACATAAGGACACGGGCGGTTATGTCCTCGCTCTCACCCTCCGCAATCTTCTCGGAAATTGCAAGCTCTACTTTACTTATTTCCGGAGCCTCCTGCACCTCAATCGGAACAAGTGATACTGTGTGAGGAACGAAAAATGCACTTCCCGAATATATCTTTCTTGCACGGAAAGATATTTCAACATATCCTTCCGGCAGATAGAGAGTGTTAAGACTCTTTTCTTTCGTATAGAGATTTGCCGCCGCATCTGTTGCGTTGGGGTCATTAGATACAAAATCGCCTGCATACTCGCCGTTTACATATATTGAATAGTCACCCGTATTCTTAAGCATAACGCCCTTGTAACTCACGTTGTAATAGCCCGGTGTGAATATTCTCTTTCTGATTGTGAACATAGCATTTGCCGCTGTGGGCCATATCTTTGTGCCCGTATCAAGCTGAACGAAATACTTTGTTTTCCCCTGGGGGTCTTTTATCACACGGGGAGTGTATCTTGCAATTGAGGTTGTCATTTTATTTCCCTCAAGAACAAGCTCAAAGCCGTCTGTTTCCCAAGTTTCCGACGGTGCAGTTTTATCCGTAAAACGCATTGTGTCCTGAGTCATTTCAATATCAACAGGTGAAAGCGGAGGCTGTTCAATCACATTCAGAGTATGTACCGATTCGTAAGGTGTTCCCTCAACGGTTGAAACAAGCTTTATTTTTGCAACACCTGTTTTTAAAGTTTTAAAGGTAACCGTATAAACTCCGTCGGTCATGCTTTCGGAGACTATCTCCACGGTGTCCTCGGTTTCCGAAAATGCCTTTATTCCGTCACCTTCCGCCGACGGGATAAACCTCTCTCCGTCAGACATAAGAATGTGTGAGGTGAAGGTTATGTCTCTTCCCACAATTTCCGTATCTGTCATTGTGTGAACGGTTTCGGCATACACGGGTTTTGTGTATGGAGTGAGCTTAAGGCTCATAGGTCTCACGGCGTAGGATACGCTGTTATCCTTGCCTACCCAGACCATAAGGTATTCTCCTGCCGTTTCCGCATTGAAGATTACCGTTGTATATTTCTTCTCTTTGTCGGTGGTGCTGTGGAAATTTATATTCTCAAACACCGGCGTTGCCGATGCGATTGCCGCATCAATATCATCGGGCGTTCCCTGTATGATATACATATCCGCAACGGAGCCTGCCGCACGGCAGATATAATCAAGACGTGCAACATACTCACCCTTTGCCGGGATATTCATTTTATATGCGGCATATTTTCCCACGGGGATATTAAAGAAGGCATAACCTGCCTCCCAACCATACTTTGTCTTGTTGGTGCTGGTTGTTCCTACCCACTGCAATGTGTTATTGCTGTTTGCATATGTTATACCATCGGGTTTAAGTCCCGTATAGTCCGCTTCAAGGAAAGAATAAATCACTTCTTCTCTTGTATCTTCCGCAAAAGCTACGGTAGGTAAAAACGATATAAGCATCGCTGTTGTTAATATAAGCGATAATAATTTCTTCATATATTTCTCCTTATCTTCGCTTTCAGAATGCCAAAAGACTTATTTCTCCCGGCATTCTGCTTTTCTTTCACGAAAGTGAAGATTTATAGTCTAATACTCTTTTAATAAGTACTGCGACTTCTGCACGAGTTGTGTTATCAAGAGGTGCGATGAGGTTATTCTTGCCGTTTACAAGTCCTGCACCTATGAGGGCGGAGACTGCTTCCTTTGCGTAGTCGGGAACATCTTCAAAATCCGCGTATTGCGACGAAGGCAATCCCTCCACCGCCGTATGGCGGTCCTCCTCCCTTTGCACAAGGGAGGCATCAATGGTATTCAGAACTCGATAGACCATAAGCATCATATCGCATCTCTTGATATTTTCTCTCGGTGCGAATTTATTATCACCTATTCCGCCGACGAGTCCTGTGTTTCTTGCTATTGCAAGCTCAGCTGCGAAGTAGTCGCTCTCACTTACATCTGCGAAGTTTTCGGTGTTGTCCGATTCCTTTTCAAACGCTCTCACAAGGAGTATTGCAAAGTCTGCTCTTGTTATATTATTTGCCGGTGAATAGGTTGTTGCACTTGTGCCTTTTACTATTCCTTTATCTGCAAGAGCGTTTATTGCATCTGCCGCCCAGGCGTGGGAGGCGAGGTCCGTGAAGCGGACGGTTTCCGCATCTTCAGGAGGGAGGACAGGGGCGTCCTCCCCTACGGGTTTCTCCGTCTTGCCGGTTGTGTCTTCCTTATCGGGGGTTGTGGGTGCGGTTGCACCGCTTCCGCCGCCGGAGGTTGAACCGTAGACCGTTATGTAGAAGTGGATTGTTGTACTTCTTCCCGATTCATCACTTGCAGTTATTGCAAAGTGGTTCTTTCCAACCTGTGAGCTTCCCGGAGTCCATGTAATCTTGCCTGTTGTGACATCAAGGCTTGCTCCTCTCGGAAGAGTTTCCTCCGAATATATTACCGTTTCCCCAAGCTCGCTTACAGCATTTACGGTAAAGGAGACTAAGCTTCCGACAGAAGCTGAAAGTGAATCACTTACGGACTCAAATACCGGTGCAAAGTCTTCGCTGTAGGAAAGCGGAATACGGACAGACTGACCGGGTGTGACAGTATAAACATATCCCTTTTCAGGCTCATACATATCCACATACTGACGAATGGCTGTAACTCTTCCTACATCAAGAACAAGATCCTCTCCGCGCATATAAGCATCTTCGATTCTCCAAGCTCCGCTTCTGACCTCTGCTCCGTTATCCACAAAGACGTAACGTCCCGGAAGGTCTGCAAGAATTTCTCCGGAAAGCTCTTCCTGCGGAATAATCACAAGCTCGTTATTTACCGAAAGCTCTTTTGTAACGCTTTTGAGCACACCTGTCACGGCAGACAAAGAGTCTGTTTCTTTGCCGATTGTATCACCGTCGTGTACATAGCTGTAAATGTTCACACCTTCGGAATTCACCGTGTAAACTCCGATAAATCCACGGAAAGTAATATCTTCGGGCTCTCCTGCAATTTCATCGGTGATTTTATATGTTACCGAATTGTCCGTTGCATAGAAAATATAATCCACCCTGCCGCTTTCGTGGGTTACTTTAAGTGCACGGTGTGCTGCACCGTCTTTCTCAATTCCGGAAACAACCGTCATATTAAGCTCTTCACTTGATGTGAGATAACGTTCATTCCTGTAAGGTTCAAGCACCGTTGTGAACACGGTATCAAGTGCATTTCCCGTATTTTTCACAATGACATACTTGAGCTTGTCGATATTTTTGTTTTCTTTCTTATTTGGCGGATATCCATTTCCTATCTTTACATCGACATCGGCACCCTTTGCAACATTCTCTTCATTGTGCATCGTCATGCGCAGACGGATTCCGGATGAGTCTTTGATATTTTTATTGAAATCCTTTATGTTAAAGTCAATTTCAAATTTGTTTTCGGGATTTTCCGCATAATCAATGGTATCAATCCAGGTATAACCCTTGGGATATTCAAGAGTTCCCGAAATTGTTCCCGGGTCTGCGCCGTAGGGCACGTCAATCCCTGCAAGAGTTCCTGCATACTCACCGTTTTTCATCTGCGGAACAAGCTCTCCGAGACCTTCTGTGAAAGGCATTGTGTTGCTTGCGGCGTGGAAGCTGTAAACATGCTCATAGCCGCCGAGAACACGGAAGAAGTCAACTGCATAGGAAATCTCATCGTTTACCTTTATCATAACAACGCTTCTGCGATATTCCTCCACAGAATACGGGTATATATACGGTGTTGAAACATCCATGAGAGAAACCGTTTCGCTCACGTCAAAATGCTTTGAATCTCCACGTTCTTCAATTCCGTGGAACTGCTCACGGTTATCAACCTGAACGGTATTGTGAGAGATTGTTCCCGTTACCCATTGGAGACGGTTTGCACTTCTGTCTGCCATTTCGGGGTATCCGAGGTCCGGCAAAAGCTCAAGACCGAATGCGCTCATTCCGAGATTGAGAGTGTCAAGATGTGCGTGTCCTGTGTTGTTTCCGAAATACATCCACAAATCACGGCGTGTATCCTTTGAATTTGCTTCCGAGGTTGATACAAACTCATTACCGTCCCGTATGATTGAGAATCCGAAGTTTGTCATCATTTCCGATTTCGGTCGAAATTCGCCGTATTCTCTTATAACTGCCTCAACTTCGTCTTCAAGACGCTCGGGATTTCTTTCGGATATTCCGTACTTAAGCCCTTTTGCGGAGTTTCCGTTGAGCTTATATAAAAGCTGTGCAAATATCGGATCACCTATATTTTTCCAGCCCTCCTGCATAACATTTTGCTGTACCCACAGTCCGCTTCCCTGAGTAGTTCCGGAATCTCCTATTGCCGGAGTGTAGTATGTCGCTATAAGCGGAATGTTTGAATAGAACATCTGTATAAATTTCGGATGTGTATAAAGGTTTGCTTCTCCGGCTTTTTCATAGGCGTCAAGCACCTCCTGAACAGAGAGAAGATTTGTGTGCCATGCAATGTTATACTGCGAGCCTTCATTTCCCTGACCGTCTGCATCTATGGTATTTACAAGCACTTCATTGATACCTCCGCCCGTAACCTCCTTTGCAGGGTCACGGTGCCAGCCTGCCGCCATAAGGTAATCAAGCCACTCGGAGGTCTCCGGCATACTGTCAAGAACTACTGCCGCAACAGCATTGGTTTTCTGTGGGAGACCGAAGTTTCCGTTGATTGAGTGGTCACGAAGTCCCTGAAGAACGGTTCTTATAATGCCGTCCTCTATATTTGTGCGAATCTGCGAAGGTGTTTCCTTTGCATGACGGTATTTAAGTGTTTTTCCCTTGTTTGCAATGAAGTTTACAACAAACGGATCGTCATATACATCGTAAACCATATCGTAGGCTGAAATATATCTCACCATTTCCTGAGACTCTACGATATTTCCCATAATACCGCCGCAGCCTGAACCGCCGTCGTTCAGACGGAATCTTCCGATCCACGGTTTCACCTCATAATAGGGGTAAAAATCTGCTATGCGGTCGAGAAGAACAGCCGCCACCCGACCGTATTTTATATCTCCCGTATAGAAATACGCATAGGCAGAGTCCATAACCACATTGCGAATAAGCGCTCCTGCATAGCCTTCACTTTCACGTCGCCACAGACCAAAGTGAACATACTCGGCTATATATCCGTGGCGTTCGGTAGCAATAGTTGTGCCGCTGTTGACGGTATACGGAGTGCCGTCACTCATCGACGGAACATAACCGAGGCTGTCGTCAACACCCCAGGTCGCTTCTGTTTCTCCGTCTCGCAATCCCTGACCGCAATTTATTGTTTTTGAAACGGAAAGATCGGAATACAGCTCATTGGTGAGGTATCCGCCCTTCACCCCGTAGCCGTAATATTTTTTCCACTGTGCGCTGTTTTCTTTTCCGGGCTCTGTTACTGATTTATCTCCGAACAGCTCCCTATGAGCTTTAAGTGCACGCATACGGTCAAATTCGCCGTATTCATTGAGACCTAATTTATAAAAGCTTTCAAAATCATTTGTCGGGAATACTCGCTTACAATCGGGGCATTGTATCTTCCACGGTCGGTTTGTCGGATTGTGAACCCATGGAATTGATCCGTATTCAACCATAAGGTCGGTATTGCAGTATTTGCAGTTATATGATGACGGATCATCTGCTTCTCCAAGAGTGATAGTACGGGGAATTCCCTCGGATGGGATGAGATCGTATATTTTATCAAGATTTTCTATATATCCATCGGCTCTCTTGACATAGCTTTCGATAGTGCTCCTTGCCCAACTGTATTTTTCTGCATTTTCGCGCGCCGCCAAAGCCTTTTCCGCAGTATAATAAGTCGCCTTGTCCTTGCCATATGCAACACGAAGCGTAATTATCTGTGATCTGGTGCGTCCGTCATTGGTTGTAACAGTTACTTCAAACTGTGCATTTCCCTCCGAAACGGGAAGAATATCAAGACCGCTTATTTCCGCATATTCGGGGGTAAGTGCCTTTGCCGAAACAACAGCACCCGTCATATCCATCTTTTCTCCGAGATTGCTTATCGCCTCGGCATAAAGAGGCACCGTATCTTCTCTTCCCTTTTCCGTAAGACGGATAATTTTGCTGCCTCCGGCAGTTGCCTCAATTCCCGACATACCCTGTGCCTCAACAGGAATTTCCGCAATACCTTCGACAGTTTTACCTTCACCCGTTACAACGTTATGGAATGAGAGCGACACTTTTATCTTTGCAATGCCCTCACAATGAGTAACAAGCATTCCGTTTGCAACAGTTGCGATTTCAGGGGTGAGAGACTCAAATTCTGCGACTGCAGACTGAGAATTTTCGCTTTCTCTTCCGCTTTTAAAAATAGCTTTTGCAATAAGCTTTGATGAGTCGCCTGCATAAAGCTCGGATGCCTCGCATCTTGCATCTGCTCCGATAAGCTCATCTTCCAAAACTGTTATCGGATATTCAAAGCTCTCTGTTTTTCCGTCAATGGTAAGACTGAAAACAAGCTTTGCCTCTCCGGGCTTTTTTGCAACAAGCTTGTAGCTTCTTTTGTCTGCTTTGCAAAGCTCATATTCAAAGCCTGTCATATCAATGCAGGCATCCCCGATAAGCTTTGCTGAAATTGTGTTTCTCTCATCGGGCTCTTCGCCGGTTGCAGAGGGTCCCAACGACAGAACGCTTCCGTCTGAAAGTCCCACAGAAACAGTATCCTCAAATATCTCACCAACAGCAAGCTGCTTTGGAATTTCGCTCATAAGAAGCTCTTTAAAGGCGACATCGCCCTTTACTGCCTTGAGTGTTATGTTATTGAGAACAAGATATGGAGCAGAACCCTCATACTTCTTCTTAAAGCGGAAATATATTTTGTTTTCACCCTTTTGGAGGTATACGGTATTAAGCTTCTGTTCCTCTCCCGAGAAGAGTTTTGTATTCGATTCGTCCTTTTGATGGAAGGACACGTCTCCTGCATAGGAAGAGTTTACAAAAACGGAATAATCACTTCCTGCATACCATACGCCGCCGGTGACGCTCATACTGTAATACCCTGCACCGTCTGCATTTACCGAAAGTGCAAAGGTTCCGCTTGTATCACCGTTTTCAGGCCACGGCTTGTTTCCGTTTGAAGGTGTTCCTATTTGGAAAACCTGGAGTTTCTTGGAATCCTCACAGTAAAATTTTCTAAAATAGTTTGCATTTCCTTCTTCGGTAAGTATTGTATATCCCGGAGTGACAGAGGGAACACCTCTGCCGTCTGCTTCTTCGGTCTGCACGAAATCGACAACTATATCCGAAGTTTCCGCAACAACATCAACAGGAAATACTGTAAGCTTCTTCTCGCCCTTTTCATTTATCGCTGTCACGATTATTGCAGCAGAGCCGATTTTCTGCACAGTAATCTCGCCGTCATCCGTTATTGTGATGATTTCTTCATCGGAGCTTTCAAAGCTTATTTCATATGCATCTGCCGATGTGACAACACCGTCTGTCATAACAGCCTCGACAGAAAGCTTTGAAGTTTCTCCCGGAAGAAGAATCTGACTGCCTTTTACGGAAAGAGAATTGAGTACCGGTTTTTCCGTTACCGCAAGAGGTTGCTCTGCCGACACCTCGTTTCCTTTGTAGTCGGTAACGGTAAGACGAATAACCGTTTCGCCCTCTTCCAACGCTTCTATCTCACCCGTCTTTTCGTCAACCGTTGCGACCTTGGGATTGGTACTCTCATAGCGAATAGTATAATCCTCTGTATATTCCTTGCCGTCTCCCACACGGAAAAGCTCAAAGCTTGCCGAAGTCCTTCTTGTTGCCGGAACAGCTCTTTTTGCAAGGGTAAGATTTACCTTGTCGAGTATCGGATATTCAACTACCGAAACAGTCACATCACGGGTGTACTCAACTCCGTTTTTCTTTGCTGAAAATCTTAAAACGGTGTTGCCGAGTTTTTTTGCGGAAATTCTTGCATTGTATGTATTCCCGATAAGTGCACCGTTTACATATGCATTCTCCTCCCGTATTTCCACGCTGTCGCCGGAGACCACCTCAAATCTGAAGCTGTCTCTGCTATTTTCCTCTCTGTTTACGTCATATTCACCATATACAACGGGAGAATCCTCTGAATCTGCAAGAAATGCCTTGAGAGAAGCCTTTTCTCCGATGATGATGCTTTCAGGAGCAATTACACCGATTTTTTCTTCGGTTTTCCACCACACTTCAGGGGTGAGAGTGAGCTTTGAAAGGAGAAGACGTGCAGACTCAGAACGAAGTGACTTGTCGTTTACTCCGCCCGTGCTTCCGTAGCCGGGGTCGGCAAGAAGGAAGCTCATTTCTGCCCAGCCTTCAGAATCCGGCTCTATATAAACAGTTCCGAGCTTCTCGGCTTCAAAGTCTGTCCAGGGACTGTTGCCGGGATAATCTATATCACGGCTTGAGAATATACCTGCATACTCATCGCCGAAGAAAACATTCCACACACCGCCTGCTGTCCATTTGCCGCCTGAAAGGGAAACGCTGTACCAGCCGGGCTCGGTTGTGTTCATTTTTATTTTAAAGGTAATTCTTCCTTCTCTGCCGACTCCCTCTTTCCAGGGAGTCCCCTCGGTATTGAGGAGAAGGAGATTTTTAGGTCTTGTAACTCCGTCAAGAGAAGAAAGTCCCTCATTTTTAACATTGAGATGAGTTTTGAAGGTTGTTGTCTTTTCTTCAACAACCTTGATTTTTTCTCCGCTGAATGCCCATACTGGGTATACTGTTTTCCCCGATACCGATTCGCCAAAAGAGGAATCACGTGTAACGGCATTGAAATCTATGGTTACAGGCTGTCTTTCTGTATCCGAAGCCTCTGTAACCTTCAATGTCTTTTCCGCTTTTATATTATTCTGCTTTGTGTCGGTTATGTGGGCTGTTATCGTAACTTCACCGGGGTTTTTGGCATAAATTCTTCCTGTTTTTTCATCAATCTCTGCAACGGAAGTCGGCAAAGCCTCAAAGCTCACCGTATAAGGGTCAAAATATTCCTCGCCCTTTTCCGATATAAGAGAAAGAATTGCAATATCGCTGCAGCCTGCCGGGATTTCATCGGCACGGAAGGAAAGTGTTGCACTCTCAACAGCATCATAAACACGTGCTTCAACTTCAATCTCGGCTTCGCCGATAAGAAGCTCACCGTATTTTGCCTGAATTGTTGCTTTTCCCACTCCTACCGCTTTAACTGTATCACCGGAAACCGTTGCAACGCTTGTATTTTGGCTTATGTACTCAATAGCCTTTTTTTCTTCGGCTGTTGCAACAGAACCGTCAGACATATAAATTGTTCCCTTGACGGTTGTTTCATCGCCCACAAAAACAGTTTTATCTTCACATTCTGGGAATCCCCAGATGGGTGCTTTTCCGCTTCCTCCATTTAAGGTGAGCTTTACCGGAGTGATTCTTGAGCCTGTATCACCGGTATTCTTCCACACCATAAGATATTCACCGGATTTTTCTGCGGTGAAAGAAACTTCTTCTGTTGTTTTAAACTGATTTGTTTCAGAATAGAAATTTACATCCGAAAGTACAGGTGTTGCACTCTTCAGCGCACCTGCAATATCCGTTTCGCTTCCCGGAGGAAGAATATATAAACTTCCGCCTCTTGCCGCATCGGAATTTGTGCAGGCAAGATAATAAAGCGATGCCTTGTATTCTCCCTTTTCGGGTACTCTTATTTTATATGCCATATATTCGTCGCTTCCGGCAGTAAGAACAAAGGCAGCGATAAATCTGTATATGGGCTCACCCATAGTATTCTTCGCTGTCTGATCCCAGGAATACGGGTATTTTGCCGTGCTTGTAGTGGCGAGATATTCTATTCTTCCGTTATATCTCGCATAGTCTATCTTACTTGCATCGGAAAATCCCCCGGAATTGGTTCCTGCATAGGTATAATATTCAATCGTTACACCTGCATCCGCTTCCGCGGCAAAAGTAATTGACGGCAACATAGCTGCTGTCATTGCAATCACTAATATGAGCGATAATAATCTTTTCATATGTTACTCCTTAGCTTCACCCGTTATCATGAGATAACATCAGGGAGAATGAACGCCGTCCATCCTCCCCCAGTTGTGTTTAGTCTGCGTATATTACCTTGTATTCATCGCCTGATTTGCAAATCATATATCCTCGGGCGATTGTGGAAACTGTTGCTCCCTCGTGAGGAAGTGCAGTAAACTGACCCGTTCCCTTCTTCGCCGTCGCCTTATAGCCGTCAATGCTTCCGATGGTTACGCCTTCACTTCCGAAGAGAATGCCTGCCTCAAGAAGCTCATAATCTCCCGAATCGTAAGTAAGGAAGTAATTGTCGCCCGACTTATCAAGGACAAGAACAGGTGCTTTTTCTATTGCCTCCGTCACCTCGGTGAGAGTGATGTTTCCATACACATCAAAGGTAAAGCTCTTATCATAGCTTATAACCTTGTCGCCAAGCTTCCAGGCTGTGAAGCCGTCACTTCCGTTTACAGTTACGCTCTCGCCGTATTTGAGACCGCTTGCAACCGTTGTGTCTCCGTTTTTAACGGTGTAGGTCTTTGTTTCATCGTCCTTATAAAGTGCAACTGCACGGGTGAGAGCTGTTATGAGCTCATTATCGTCAATGCTCCACTTGTCAAAGGCAAAGCCTGTGAGTGACGGAGTTCCGATGTTTGCGGAAGTTTTTGCCTCTCCAAAGCTCGTATCCTTTGCAACGCTTGTGTTTCCTAAAGGCATTCCGTTTCCGTTATAGAAATATACCGGAATTGCATCATCGGTGGGTGCTTTGTCAAAAACTGCGATGACTGCGGTATTTGTGTTTACCTTGAAGGTCTCCTCAGCTCTTGTTGAGAGAACAACACCTGCGCTGTTTTTCCAGTATGCAAAGGAGTATCCCTCATTTGCAGTTGCAGAAACCGTGACGTCCGTTCCCATTGTCACTTCCTGAACATTTGCATTAGAAACACTTCCGCCTTCATATGCGCT
>JAFSEA010000045.1 GCA_017435965.1 Oscillospiraceae bacterium | reverse complement strand
GGGTAAACATATCCTTTTCTTATGACATCCGCAAAATATATCTCATCAAGCCCTGCTCCTTCGTAGATGATGTCTGTTATGCCGAGATTTCTGTATTCCGCAATTTGTTCGTCCACATATTCGTTTCTGTAGCCGGGGAAGACGATTACCGTACGGATATTCGGTTCTGTTACGCACACCTCTTCAAAAAAGCTTCGCTTGTCGATGCCTTCAATATTTCCGTTCCCGATAACAAGCACATCAACATTCATATCAATTGCATCAAACTTAGAAAGGAAGTCCTCCGTATCGCAAAACTCATCTGCAACTATGCGTATATCGTTCGCGGCACAAGCAAGCGTAAACTCACTTGTGCATTTCCCGTTATCGAGCCACATCACAATGTTTATCACTGAAAATCGAGCTCCTTTCTGCAATCCTTCCTTACCTCACCGTTATCCTGCAGGATGTTCTGAAGAATCCGAAGCGCGGTCTCCAGTGCGCGCTCGGTGTCTTTTCTGTCGCGTTTTATAAATGCATGGAGAAGCGTTATCTCATCATTATGCATATGGAAAATGACCCGTACCATCGTTCCGGACGCTTTTATACGAAGCTCATACATCTGCCTGTACTTCTCTATGGAGAAATGCTTCACGTGCGGTGCGCAAAATGGATTTCGTTCATCCTTTATGTACTCAAGCTGAAACCGCAATTTGTTCCTTATTTTCGCATCAGCTTTTCCAAAGAATGCATTAACTGAACTTTCGCCATTGTTTTCATAGGTAAATACTTTTCTCATCAAACTTTCTCACTTTCGTATGGTTTTATGTGTTTTACTTACTCTGATACCCAAAGCATATCGCGCAGACATATGCAAAGTTGTTTTTTGGATTATGTTTTCATAAGATGCACTTAACAGGAACTCAATCAAATCAGTCTTGGCAACGCAAAAACGCCGCTTTACTAAAAGTGCCTCAAGCTTTCCGCTTTTTATCCATTTACGTATCGCTTCTTTACTATATCCTGTAATCTCCTGCACGTCTTCACTGAATAAAAGTTCAGGATACTTTCGCAGTTTATTACTGTAATATTTACGCATCTTTTCAATCTCTTCTTTGGAAAACTTTCCTTGATTTTCACGTTCCTCCTTATATTTTAAAACTTCACATAAAGGAATTTGGTAATAATGAAGTTTGCCGTCCTGACATCTTTTAAAGCTTACTTTTTTATTTTCAACAGCTTTTCTTCCTGTAGCAGGGCAGATTCCGCATATATCACAAAATTCTTTAAACATTACATATTCTTCATCCATGTAAAATCACCTTTCTTTTTATGACCGTAACGGAAAGCTTGAAAAGCACGAAGAAACATGCTATAATATGCAAAACAAGAGGCTTTTCTTTACGGAGACAAGTAATTGTATTTATCAATGGATGGCAATTTATAAGAGTTTCCAAAAGGTTTCCAAAACCTTGCAAAAATTCGTTAAAAACTCTATTTTTGCAAAAAGTATTATCACAAGCGACTTTTGAGCAAAATTAAAGCTCAAACCCCTGTAAAATCAAGGTTTTGAGCTTCCTCTAACTTCCGTTAAATTGTACCAAAGTAAGTCAATTACAACTGATTCGAAATCACTCGAAATCAGTTTGCGAGCAATCGCACGCGGGTTCGAATCCCGCCCTCTCCGCCAAACGGAAAGTACACCAGCCGGAGGTTGGTGTACTTTTTGTTTTGCGTTGGAGAGGTCGAGGGTTCGAACAAGACGGCACACCGCAGATTGTAAAAAATCTGCGGTGTTTCTTTCAGTTGCATTTATCTGCTACGCCCTAAAGACCAAAGAACCATATCAACTTTTCTCGGTGTCCAGAACTCTGTGCTAAATCTGCGATTAAGTTCTTTTGCTTTTTCTCTCAAAATCGATATCAGCATACTTCCCTGTTTCTTCGATATCCAATTAGGCTTGACTTTCTTCAGCTCGTTTATATACTTTTCATCATTTGCGGCAACGAGCGTTTTTACCACAAATTGATCTACCGTGCCAAAATCCTCAGGAAAAAGAATTGCCAATAGTCCGCTGGCTCCTGCGGTCCCCAGTCCTTTAATTTTTGTTGCAACCCTAATGCATGCTTCAGCATCATCATGTGACATATAAAACAATTCTTTTTGTATTTTTTCAAGCTCATCCAATCGCTTTTCATCTATGTATTTTTTTAGAGCTTTTCTCGTTGTGGAAAGACGATTTTTCTGTGTGTATTTCCATACAAAGTATTTGTCAAAGAGAAAATCATAAAACTCCGTCACGGGGAGACTTTTTATCGTTTCGGGCTTTACGTTTTTTATAAATTCATCCAGTTTTTCCTGCTCTTCATACAACATTTCATAGTAATGTTCCAATGCTGATTGCCAGTCTTGTTCCGTTCCGTCCTTCCAAAATTTCTCAATCAAAACAAAAAGCATCTCCTTTTCATATTTCCAAATATAAATTCATTTACCAACCAATTTGGTTTTTATATTCCTTACTCAATTCCACATAGCCGCGCTTATTGTTTACAATGCCTGCCCATTCCATTATTGCAACTAGAATAAATACCGGGTCAAAAGTATATTCTCCGTCTTCTTTGTGATAATACTTCTTCCCTATCATTCCGACTATGGTATCATCCGTGCAATTTTCCTCGCCAAGCCGTGCGTTTCTTCCTGCACCCTTTCGTGCTTCGCCGCCATGTTCTTTCAATAAATCTGTTATCATATCGAAAATTCTGTACTCATATCTGACATTATGAAGTGCAGACGCTGACCCTATGGAATCATCATCAGCATCCACTTTAAAAATCTTTCCCCTTGCGGTTTCGATATTTGCAATACCATTATATTCTTTGAATTTTCTTTTGATAATATCCGATGCTTTCATACTCATTTCATCAACCTTCCATTCAGATGTGTTTTGTTTTTCATCTGTCTCCGACCTTATTTCCAAAGCCGTAAGTAGCTCATCCAACTTTCTTTTCACCAACGGATATGAAATTCCAAGCATCTCCTGAAGAGCTTTCATATTCCCTTCGCTTTTTAAAAAGGCAATCAGAAACTCATAATTTTCTTCACTTAATCTATCAAATTGGCTTTGTTCAAAATCATTTCTGAGTTCAAGCCCACAACCATCGCAATGCAAGGTTGTTATTTTTAAATCGGACTTACAAACAGGACACCTTGAAATTATTTTATTCATCGTAATTTTCCTCCTTGACTACAAACAATTATTTTCCAAACAAAATATTGTATGTAAATCTGCAAAATGCAACAAACATCACAAATATCATTCCATACATAAAGCGAAAAAGTGCAAGGAGAATTTTTAAAAAAACCAAAAGCAAAGACCCGCAAAAGTCAACAAACAAAGTCATGGTTAATTCCTCCTGCAACATTTCATCTTCTTTATCACCATAATATACCATTGTTTTAAAAAAGTCAATACTTGTTTTAATATTTTTAATTCCAGTTCGTTTTTTGTTCATTCCAATCAACAAAAAATTGCCGAGTGCTTTCAATAGCACTCGGCAAAATTCTATTCAATTATTCTTTACGGACGCTGACCGAGACCACCCTCGAGAGTGAGGGTTTCGCCTGTCATATACTTAAAGTCGGGATGTGCAAGCTGAACGCAGACACGACCGATTTCAAGCTCGGAATCGCCGAAGTGACCCATAGGCGGCATATGAACATTCTTTTCAAATGCATCGGGATATGCATTCTTAAACTGTTCAAGCTGTGCAGTCCATGCAAGAGGACAAACAACGTTTACATTGATGCCGTCTCTTCCCCATTCGGTTGCGGCAACACGTGAAAGGCCACGGATACCTTCCTTTGCAGCTGCATATGAGCACTGACCGTAGTTACCGAAAAGACCTGCTCCCGATGCAAAGTTGATAACCGAGCCCTTGGTTTCCTTAAGATAGGGATAGCACGCCTTCATATAATAGAAGGTAGCATAAAGGCCCGAATACATAGCGAGATTGAACTGCTCTGTTGTGTGCTCTGCAATGGCAACACCCGATGCAGATGCCTGAGCATTGTTTATGAGAACATCGATTCTTCCGAAAGCTTCGATTGTTTTATCCACAACCATCTTTACGGTTGCTTCGTTATCCGCACCGTCGGAAATATCTGCCTGAAGGATAAGTACCTTGATTCCATAAAGCTTTTCAAGCTCTGTCTTTGCATCCTCAAGCTTCTTTACGTTTCTGCCGGTGATTACAAGGTTTGCACCTTCTTTTGCATATGCAGTTGCGATGCCATAGCCTATTGAGCCGCATCTTCCATCTGAAAGAGCTGCATAGCCTGCTCCCGTTATAATCGCTGTTTTACCTGTGAGAAATCCCATTTTTCTTACCTCCCGATTTTAAAAATTCCTTTAAATTGCAACACAAGGCAGAATGATAAAACTCATCCTGCCTTTGTATTTTCTTCTTAGTCTTCGCAATCTTCGCAATCGCAATCTTCGATGCCATCAAGGTCAAACTCCAACTCTTCATTGCAGTTGGGGCAATTGATGCTTCCGAGATTGATGATATCTTCGTCAACCATAATTGAATCGCCGCAAGTGGGGCAGACAACCTCAAAGTGGAAGTCCTCACAATCGCAGTCGCAATCATCGTCATCATCGTGACAATGGCAGTCGCAATCATCGCCGCAATCACATCCGCAATTGCAATCATCTAAAGCTCCCTCAAGCTCAAGAAGCTCTTCTGCAACTTCATCAAGCTCGTCGCTCATTTCGTCAGTGATGGCTTCAAGGTCAGAAACGGAAGAAGCAAGAGAATCAAGAACATCAACGATGGCAAGAAGAAGCTTGCCTTCCTTTGTGTCGTCCTTTATCTCAAGACCGTCGCAGAGACCACGGAGATATGCTGTTTTTTCTAAAATATCCATAATATAATCCTCCGATATAAAATTATAATACTTCAGATTATTATTTTGCGCGCTCTAAATACTCGCCTGTTCTTGTATCAATCTTGATTCTGTCACCAATGTTGATAAAGAGGGGAACGCGAACCTCAGCACCTGTTTCAACAGTTGCGGGCTTTGTTACGTTGGTAGCTGTATCACCCTTGAGTCCGGGCTCGGTCTCTGTGATTTCAAGCTCAACAAAGTTGGGGGGCTCTACGCTGAAAACATTGCCCTTGAA
Source organism: Oscillospiraceae bacterium (assembly GCA_017435965.1). GTDB lineage: Bacteria > Bacillota > Clostridia > Oscillospirales > JAAYXM01 > SIG480. The sequence continues at coordinate 13,216 of JAFSEA010000045.1, read as the reverse complement.
AGAAAGGAACTTAACGACCATATTCTCTGTGACGAACTTGAAGCTTTCGGGAAGCTTATCGCCGTTGAGAGGCTCCTGCTCATATGTTTCCTCGTCCATGAAGTAGTAAAGCTCACCATCGTTGTAGAGATACTGCATATCCTTTCTCTCTACGAATGCCGGCGGGAACTTATCTGTGGGGTTGAAAGAAGTTTCAACAACAGCACCTGTAACAACGTTACGATACTTTGTGCGAACAAAAGCCGCACCCTTACCCGGCTTAACATGCTGGAACTCGATAACCTGCATTACCTGTCCATCCATTTCAAATGTCATACCGTTTCTGAATTCACCTGCAGAAATCATTTTTAATCCTCCATAATCTTATAATAAATCTTTTTATATTTTACCCTATATTCCTTCATTTTGCAAGAAAAACTTTGTAAAACACACTACATTTCGCATAAAACTCTTACACCGAGTGGATAAACCATCTTTCCGAAGCCGCAAATCATACCCTTGCACACCGCAGAAATCACGGAATGGTGGCGAAATTCCTCTCTTGCGTGGATGTTTGAAAGATGCACCTCAATACAAGGAAGCTCAACCGACGAAATTGCATCCCTTATTGCAATACTGTAGTGAGAATACGCACCTGCATTTATGACAACGCCGAAATACCCCTCATCCCGTGCCTGATAGAGAAGATCGCATATCTCGCCCTCACAGTTTGTCTGGAATGCCGAAATCTCGGCACCGAGACACGCAGTTTCCTTTTTTGTATACTCTATAATATCGCAAAGTGTGTCGCTGCCGTAAATTTCAGGCTCTCGTTTTCCCAGATTATTTAAATTCGGTCCGTTTATTATCATTATTTTTTTCATTATTCAAACATCCTCCTTTTTCCGAGAGGCGGAACTTTGATTGAAAAAACTCCGCTTGTTTTTGCTCCGAAAATATCGGTTATCATTTTATCACCGATAAGCGCCGTGGTCTTTTTGTCTCCCGAAAGCTTCGCCATAGCTTTTCTGATTGTCTTGCTTCTCGGCTTTCCGCTTTTGTGGTAATAGTCAATTCCCAAAGGCTTACAGAATTTTTCCACACGCTCAAGGTCATTATTTGATATTACCGCAACGGAAATCCCACAGTCCGAAAAAGACTTAACCCACGCAATAACCTTTTCCGAGGGTACATCCTCTTCATATGTAGCAAGGGTATTGTCAAGGTCTGTAAGAAGAACCTTTATTCCCTTTGACATAAGAAATTCGGGTGTCAGCTCGTGTACGTTTTTAAGTTTTAAATCGGGTGCAAACAGCGACATAACATCTCACCCTTTCCGCATATTGCCGTTTTTTCATAATATACTACAGTATACCACACAACAAGGATTTCGGCAAGGGAGATGTTTTTAGTGAATATTTATATGCTCTGTTCTCCGGAGGAAAGTACCCATTCTTTCAAATTTCCAACTTATATCGGGTACTTTTCTTATATTGCCAGAGGAAAAAATCTACTCCTCTCCGAAAAGTTTTCAGATAACACATCGGGAGACATGATGGTGGTTTCTATGCAAAATGCCGATGAAAGCGTAACCTTACCGATATATGCTGAATGTAAGAAGCGCGGCTATTCCGCAGTTTTCCTCGATACGGATGAATTGCCGAAAAAGGAAAATTCAAATATATTTTCAAAGGTATCCGAATCGCTTGAAAAACACGGACTTTCAACCTTTTGCCCACTCGCCTTTGCAAATTTTTGTCCCCGGTCAATTCCCGTTGCAGACGGTACTGTTACAGGTGGAGTTTTTGAAGACGAGCTTGCAAATTTCAAAAAAAGACATCACAGAATCGGAATATCCATTTCCCGCATAATCTCACGTTTTGAAATGCCGGTCTCGGATGCAGAAGGCACTCTCCTGACCCCGACGGATTTAAGACGTTTCCTGCAAGCCTTTGACGGAAATGTCTTCTTTTCCCCTCAGCTTATAACAAACTACTTTCTTCTCTCCACCTGCGGCAGCAAGTGCGGATACATTCTCTTTGACGATGCCGACACAATATCAAAAAAGCTTCGGACAGCAAAAAAGCTTGGCTTTTCCGATGTATTTCTCATCCAACGTGAAATCTCCGACATTGCACGGGACATACGCATTTAGTCTTTGCAAAGAAGCTTGTTATATAGCTCCTCGTCGGGATTTATATACGCCGTATAGAAGTTTGTGTATATCACGCGTCCGGGAGCAGCTCCCGGTGGCTTTTTAACAAAACGAACCTGGGCATAGTCAACCGGCACATTCATTGAGTTTTTTGCCTTTGAAAGATATGCCGCAATGCTTGCCGCCTCATTTATCACACGGTCGGGAAGGCCTTCAAGGCCATCGCACTCCACTATAACGTGGGAGCCGGGGACATTCTTTGTGTGAAGCCACAAATCACTTTTCATTGCACTTTTCAAAGTGAGTGCATCGTTCTGCTTATTGTTGCGACCTGCATAAATAACATATCCGTCACTTGAAATGAACTTATAGGGACGCAAAGCCGTGCGTTTCTGCTCTCTCTTGTCGGAAGTTTTATCTATATACCCCGTTTCACGGAGCTCATCACGAATTTCCGCAACATCGGCAACATTCTCTGCCTTTTCAATGCTTTCGATAACACTTTCAAGATAAAGGATTTCTTCCTCACCTGCCGCAATCTGCTCCGTTATAAATTTCTCTGCATTTTTCATTCTGCGATATTCCCTGAAAAGCTTTTCGGAGTTTTCCTGAGGTGTAAGCCGTGTATCAAGCTCTATTGTTATCTCTTCATTTTCATTGAAATAGTTTATGGCTTCAAATGAGGACATACCCTTCTGAAGTCTGTATATATTTGCAGATATAAGCTCCGCCCTCTCACGAAGAGCTTCACGGTCAATGGATTTTTTAAGCTCTTCACGCTGCAGGGCGAGCTTTCGCATCGTTCTCGAATGAGCAGTTTTCACAACCTGCATTATCCCCTGGGCACGTCCCGATATTGCCTCACGAATTTCTCTCGTTTCATAGAACTCCGCAATGGTGTCGGAAAGACTTTTGGTCTCCGAAAGCTTCATTTTCTCTCCATATTGAGTTATGGGGATAAAGGAAAACTCAAAGGGGGTCTTTCCGTCATACACAATACACGGCTTTGGATTCTCATTCACTATGCGATGAATGACAGATGCCATTTTCTCGCATTGCTCCATTGTAAGCTCCGACATATGGTACTGAAGCTCGTCACTTGCACGGTATGCAATTTCCCTTGCAACAAGGGGAGAAAATCCCATAAACGTATTTATTATCCATTTGTCGCAAAGAATCTCCTCCTGTGCCTTGCAGATTATATCAAAGAGCTCGGAGCGTGAATATGCGGTGGGGTCAAGCTTTTCCTGAACAGGCGGAAGAGTGTAGAAAAGCCCCGGAAGAACCTGCCTTTTTTCGCTCATTGCAATATCAACACGTTTGAGGCATTCAATCACACGGTCATTGCTGTCACGGAGAATTATGTTGGAGTGACGTCCCATAAGCTCGCAGGTGAGAGTGCGTTTTGAGGGCACGCCCATTTCATCGCAGACTTCAAGGGTTACATCTATTATTCTCTCCATATGAGGTGACGATACCGATGTTATACGCCCGTTTGTAAGATGCTTTCTGAGAAGCATACAAAACATAGGTGCGCTGGCAGGATTCTCTCTCGTTCTTTCCGACAGATACATTCTCGGAAAAGATGCATTTGCCGAAAGAACAAGTTTCTTTCCCTTAACAAGAGGCGAACGCAAGGCAATCACGATATCATCACGCTGTGGCTGATGTATTTTATCAATTCTCGCGCCAACAAGAAGTTCCGAGAGCTCACGAGCCAAAAAAGCTATATAACTTGCATCAAGTGCCATTTACCTCTACCTTTCTAAACCGTAAAAAACTCTGTGCAGTCAACATTTGCAGCTGCAATTTCAACCGAAACATCGGGAAATGCCTTTTCTATGATATCGACAAGCTTCGGAGAAATTACATTCTCTGTTGCAAAATGCCCTGCATCAATCACGTTTATGCCAATATGATCGGCATCAAGAAACTGATTGTGCTTTATATCCGCCGTAACAACGGTGTCACATCCGAGAGCTTTTGCCTTTACTATATATTCTCCGCAGCTTCCGCCGCCGACAGCAACCTTTTTGACCGGAATTTTTGCATCGTGATATTTTACACCACCTGTGCCGAGAGCTCGGCATACCTTCGGGAGAAAATCGGAAAGAGAGGTTTCCTTTTCAAGGCTTCCGTATCTTCCGCCGCCAACGTTTCCATCCTCCTTCGGTTCAACAACGCCTTCAACCTTTATGCCGAGACATTCTGCAAGAACAGAATTAACGCCACTTTCTGCCGAGTCAAGGTTTGTGTGCATGCAGATTGCGGCGATTCCGTTTTCAGCAAGGGTCAGCACAATCTCTCCCGTGACATCACAGTCCGTTATTCTCTTTCTCTCTCCGAATATAACGGGATGATGAGAAACTATAAGCTCTGCACCCTTCTCCGCCGCTTCACGGACAACCTTTTCCGTTATGTCAAGAGCAACGATGACCTTCGTTACTTCCTTTTTCCCTCTTCCTACGATAAAGCCCACATTATCATAACCTTCCGCAAGATGAACCGGAGCTTTTTCCGAAAGTACATTTAAAATATCAATTACTTTTGTCATAATGTTTTTCTCACCTCATAAAGTGATTTTATATCAAGCTCTGCTTTTTTAAGTTCCTTTTCGGGCAATACGCCTGCTTTTTTCTTGCTTCCCGTTTCATACTCAAGACGTTTTATGATTTTATCTATGTATTCGCCGGAAAGCTCATTTTCAAGACCTTTGCGGCTTATGTATCGCTCAAAGGGTTCATATTCCGTTTTACCCGAATATGTAACGGTCATTATGCAATACATATGCCCTGCTTCCGCAGTTATTTTTTCATTTATCACAGAAAAACCTTCGCTGAAAAGATATTCCCTCAAAAGCTCGGTCTTTGTCATGGGCTGAAGCACGAAAACACATCCGTCCTTTGTCCAGGGGCAGGCTTCCATTATCCCCTTTATGGTCTCGCCGCCCATGCCTGCAATTATAACACAGTCGTGACGTGCTATTCCGCAAAGACCGTCTGTGAGCTTTGTGGTTATAACATCCGAAAAACCTGCGGCGGAGATTTCTCTTTCTGCATTATCAAGAGGTCCCCGATTTATATCACTTGCGGTGATTTTCTTTGCAAGTCCGTTTTTTGCCGCAAAGATCGAAACGTGACCGTGGTCACATCCGCAATCTACCAGACTCTCACACACAGGCACGGACATCGCCACCGCCATAAGCCTTGCTCCCAATTCCTTTATCATTAAAAGTTCTCCTTAATCACATATATGAAAAGTGCGTGCCGAGGAAACGACACGCAACTTCAAGCAGAGACATAATTACTTGCCTTCGATGTGGTTATTGAGCTTTTCGAGAAGAGCATCAACATCTACACCATGAACTGCACAAGCCTGTTCAAGTGTCTCGCCTCTTGCAGAGGGGCATCCCAGGCAATGCATACCGATTTCAAAGAAATACGGAGCACAAGTTACGTCGATATCGAGAATATCACCGATAATTGTATCCTTTGTGATTTTTGCCATGACATTTCATCCTTTCGCAGTTTATATACATATTATATATCTGTCTCGCTTATTTTTCAAGAGGTTTTTTGTTTTTACTTTTCTCAATTTCCCCGTGAAGAAAAGAAAGTGCATCCGCAAGAGTCCCCACACGGTCAATAAGCCCGATATCCACAGCTTCTTTTCCATATATAACGGTTCCCACATCTGTTGCAAGCTCTCCCACTTTAAGCATATATTCACGAAACTTCCCGGCAGAAATGTTGGAATTTCTCTCCACAAAGCTTGTTATTCTATCCTGCACCCTTTCAAAATAATTAAAGGTCTGGGGTGCACCGACAACAACACCGCTCATCCGCACAGGATGAATGGTTATTGCCGCAGTTTCCGCAATTATCGAATGCTTTGCCGCAACCGCAAGGGGAACGCCGATCGAATGACCTCCTCCGAGAATAAGGGATGCCGTCGGCTTTGTCATACCTGCGATAAGCTCGGCTATAGCAAGCCCTGCTTCAATATCCCCACCCACGGTATTGAGCATTATAAGAAGTCCGTCAACATCATCGTTTTCCTCTACTGCCGCAAGTGTGGGGCATATGTGCTCATATTTTGTGGTCTTGGTATCAGACCCAAGCACCGTGTGACCCTCAATCTGTCCGATTATTGTTATGCAATGGATATTTCCGAATTTATTTTTAGTGACAACAGAGCCGGTTTCGACTATATCCTCGCGCGTTTCTTTTCTGCTATCTGCATTTTCCGACATAACTTTCTCCTCCGTATTTTCTTCTCTTTATTTTGGTCGGAAACAAGTAAAAAAATACATTTAGCCCGAATGTACATATGTTTTTTCTCATTTCCCCCTTGACTCGAAATTTCTTTGATGATATAAATAAAGCAATAAAAAAACATCGGAAGGAAGACTTTATTATGGTTGACAAGACAATTCCTTATAAGAATATTATTATGGTAGCAGATAATCTCACCGAACAGAAGCCGACTCTTCCCGAAGGCTTTTATCTCGATACTTATCGCGAGGGTGATGAATATGACTGGGCGGAGATGGAGGTCTATGCAGGAGATTTTTCAACCGTTGAGCGCGGCGTTGGGTACTTCAAGAGCGCATATCTTCTTTTTCTTGATTCTCCCGAGCGCTTGATCGCCGTGCGCAATCCCGAAGGAAAGGCAGTTGCCTACTGCACTGCCTGGCGCTCCTTCTCAAAGGATAAAGTCTGCAACACACTTCAGTTTCTCGTTACGGCAGAAGGCTATGAGGGTATGGGACTTGCACGCGCCGCCGCTATGGAGACCATCAACAGATACATAAAACTCGGTGGAGGTCGCGTTTATCTCCACACACAGCCCTGGAGCTACAAGGCAATCTGGCTTTATCACCAAATAGGCTTCCGCATTTCAAGAAGCGCAGAACTCCAGACCTTCGGAAACGACTGTGATGAGGCACTTGAGATTCTTAAAACACTCATTCCCGAGGATAAGATGAAGCAAATTCTCGACGGAGTTGTTGACTGATTCCAATTCAAAGGAGAAAAGAAAATGAACCGACGAATAAGCGACTGTCTTCTCGGAAAAGATCCGAATTATCTCTATCCGTTTCTCATTTTAAGAGATATAAACGAGAACCTTTCCGTGGATGATATTATCGAAGAAATAAACGCTATCAAAAACTCCGGTTGCGGTGGCTTTCTCATTGAAACACGCGGCTTTACCGATTGGGGACGCAATAAATGGTGGGAGCTTCTCGACATCATACTCGGAGAGGCGCAAAAGCTCGGTATGAAGGTATGGATCACCGATGATGAAACCGTTCCCAGCGGCAAGGCGAACTGGGCAGTGCGCGACAAATATCCCGAGCTTCAACGGCTTGACCTTGCGCAGAATACTGTTGATACTCTCGGTCCGCAAAAGGGTGCGGCAATCCGTGTAAACAGCTTTATGCACGAATCGGAAGAGCTTTTTGCCGCAATCGCCTACCGTGTTGAAGGCAGTGACGATGAGCCTATTTACAGTGATGCGATAAATCTTACCGGAAATGTTCGTGACGGCATTCTCTTCTGGGATGTTCCCAAAGGTTTTTACCGAATTTTTCTTATATTCAAAACAAAAGTCCGCGGAGTTCCGACATTTCGCGACCATCTCGACTACCTTAATCCCGATGCCTGCGCACTTATGATAAGCGAGGTATATGAGCCCCACTTTAAGCACCTTTCAAAGTATTTCGGAAACACAATTTCCGGATTTTTCACCGATGAGCCTATTTTCGGAAATATGGCGGATGCTAAAATGAACTACTGCGAAAAGCTTGGTTCGGATTCCATTCTTGCCCCATGGAGAGATGATCTTCTTTCCATTATCGCAGAAAAGGAAGGCTGGAGCGAAGAAGATGCACTTCTTGCTCTCCCAGCACTCTGGCGCGATATCGGCGGCAAAACAGCAAGCCTGCGCCGCAGATATATGGACATACTGACAGAGAATTACAGTGAAAATTTTGTTAAGCCTATCGGACGTTGGTGCAAGGAGCACAACGTCTTATACACAGGTCATATCCTCGAGGATATGAATGCGGATATGCGCTTTGGCTGGAGCACGGGGCACTTTTTCCGTTCCCAGGAAGGTCAGCACACATCAGGCTTTGATATCGTTCTTCAGCAGCTCAAGGTCGGAAGCTTTGAGCTTGCCCATGCGACAATCAGTAGTGCGAAATACTCCGACCCGAGTTTCTATCTCTATGTCGTCGGAAAACTTGCCGCCTCCTGTGCGCATCTTTATCCGCACATGGACGGTCGCATTATGTGTGAAAATGCAGGTGCAGGAGGTTGGGGCGAAGGACTTTCAACCAGAAAATATATGCTCGACACTTCTCTTATCTGCGGTGCAAACCTCTTCTCCTCCGCAGTTTTTGACCCGAAGCATAACAACAATCACATTCCGCCCTTCGTCTATGACCACGGCGAGAATCCGCAATATCCGTTCCTGCAACCGCTTATGCAATATTTAAACCGTGTTTGCCATTTGAACTCGAATGGTGTCCACATTGCAAACGCACTTATATATTATCCCGTCGAGGGCGATTGGGCAGGCGCAATAAAGCTTCCCCAGAGAATCGCGGCGGAGATGTCGCGTGCACACATTGATTATGACTTCGCACCCTGGGATATTCTCAGAAGCGATGCTGTCACAATCAAGGACAAAAAGATATGCATAAACCGTGAAAGCTTTGACTGTCTCGTCATCCCCTGCTGTGAATATCTCCCAACAGAGCTTCTTTCACGTTTTGACGAGATTGCAAAGGATGTTCCGGTAATATTTGAGGATCTTCTTCCCACGGTTTCCGAGACGGGTGAGGTATTTGAGCCGAAGTACGCACTCTGCCTTGACACGGAGGAGATACCCTCCTACTTTAAGGAAAACGGCTTTTTCGATATCAGGCTTGAGGGTACACCCGAGCTTATGCATCTTCATCTTCGTGACGGCAATGCAGACAGCTATTTATTCCTCAATCTCTCCGCATCGAAGGCAATCGAAAAAGAAATAGAATTCAAAAATCACGGAGATTATATTCTCTATGATGCCTGGGAGAACAAAACCTCTCGAGGAAAATGCACAAGCGGCAAGATAAAGCTCACCCTTGCCTCCAAAAGCACGATTATGCTCATCTTCGGTCTTGATGTAAATACAAGTGAGGACATTCTTCTCCCGCAGGTTTGCACCACCGGTTTCAGGGATATCCCCGTCGGCACTCCGATCGAAGTTACTCTGACAAACACGCACGGCAAGATCGTTCTGCAAAATACAGAGATTTCTGATGGGCTTGTGAACTATGCCACAATCCACCCCGATTTTTCAGGAGAGCTTGCATACCGATTTTCCGTGAGCTCCGATGAGGACATCCGTTTTATCGACCTCGGAACCGTCGGTGAATGTGCAAAGGTTTTCGTCAACGGCGTTTTCTGCGGAAGTCTCGTCACGTCACCATTTGTCTTCAGAGTCGGTGATGCATGGAAGTCAGGAGAAAACGAAATTGAAATCAAGGTTGCATCAAACTACGGATATGCAAGAACCGACGATTTTTCCAGATTCCTCACACTTCCCCCAAGCGGAATTCTCGGCCCAATACGTGTTGGATAGACATTAAAACACCTGTGAAAGTTTATTTTTCACAGGTGTCAGACTGTCGAAGAACCTGAGTATGCGTTAAGCAAACATCGGGTTCTTCTTCGTTTTTATTATCATTTCTCCGTCAGAATCGGAAAGCACGCCTTGCAACGAATTTTCGCAAAAAAAGAACAGCATCCGCATCTGAAATAACAGAGTGCGGATGCTGTTTTCGTTTTGGATAGAGATGTGGACGGCGAAATTCGCCACCCACTTAAAATGATACCAAAAAATGTACGTCCCCAACTGGCTTTTACAATATATTTCTTCCGCTTATGGTTTCATGCCTTTTTCGATAGTCTGAAAAAACCGCTGAAGGGAACATCCCTTCAGCGGTTTGACGTTTACAGTACGGAGTTTTTATACTGACTCGGTGTAAAATTTGTTATTCGTTTGAAAACACGAGAAAAGTAATGCGGATTGTCGAATGCAAGCTTGTCGGAAATCTGCGTGAAATTGAGACTGTCCTCGCGGATGAGTCGCTTTGCCGCTTTGATCTTAAGCGAGAGAAGATGAGCGAGTATTGTTTCACCCGTCGAGTTCTTGAAAATCTTTGCAAGATACGCTCTTGAGTAATTGAGTTCACGGCATATCTCATCAACTGTAATTCTACGGTATATATTCTTCTCAAGAATTGTCTTGACTCGTGATACAAGGTGGTTTTCCATACTTTCCTTTGTCGGGAAAAGCTTTGTATCATCCTTGCTTTCGGCACGGAGGAGCATAATGAGAAATTCCTCAAGGTGAATTCGTATCAGTTGCTGTCCTCCGACAGGTGCATCATCCTTCAGCTCAAGCTCAACTCCCGTAATCGGCATAAGGTTAAAGGTTGCAGCACTTTCCGTTATGATTGAGGAGATGTTTTCGCGCAGCTTTTTCGGCACCTTTGCAACACGCCGCTTAAAAAATGACATTGCAGAGGAAGAGCATACGAAGGATATGACGAAAACATCTGCGGCAATGTCGGAATCTGTGCTTATTGTGTGAAATTCATTCGGCTTGTGAAATGCAACCTCACCCTGTTCAAGCGTAATGCACCGATTGTCTGCGGTTATGTGAACACGTCCGCGGTCGACATATACCATCTCCCAAAAATCGTGAACCTCACCGCCGAAGGAAAAATCTCTCCCGAATTCGTAATAATGTATTGTGACAATCTTATTTATGCTTATAAGATTTGCAATTTTGTGTTTTACATATTCGGATTTCATAAAAAACTCCTTGTTTACAAAATTGAACTTTTAGAACAAAAAAATGTATTCTGTTTATTCTTATATTATTGTAACATAAAATCACAGAAACAACAAGGGAGGAACGGTTTTATGAAAAAAGGAATAAGCATCTGGTCGTTTGCGGAAACGGATCTCGATCGTGTTTTTGCACTTGCAAAGGATGCAGGCTTTGACGGTGTCGAGCTTGCTCTTGCAACAGACGGTCCGGTAAATATGGACAGCACCAAAGAAGATATGGAAAATATAAAGGCACTTGCAAAGAAGCACGGCATTGAGCTCTACAGTCTTGCAAGCGGAATGTATTGGCAGAAGAACTATACATCCGATGATGAGGCAACACGTCGCTATGCAATTGAGACAACAAAGAAACAACTCGAGCTTGCATCTTACCTCGGAATGGAGAGTATTCTTGTTGTTCCGGGCGCATGTGGTGTCGATTTTGAGCCCGGCAGTGAGGTTATCCCGTATGACGTGGCATATGATCGCGCACTTGCCGCACTCCGTGAGCTTGCCCCCGTTGCAGAGCAGTACAAGGTGGTTCTCGGCATTGAAAATGTATGGAATAAGTTCCTTCTCTCGCCACTTGAGATGCGCGACCTTATCGATAAGGTAAATTCTCCGTATGTCGGCTCATATTTCGATGTCGGAAATGTGCTTTACTGCGGATATCCCCAGCACTGGATAAAGATTCTTGGTAGCAGAATCACAAAGGTACACTTCAAGGATTACAAACGTGAGCCGGGCGGACTCAATTGCTTTGTCGACCTCCTTTCCGGCGAGGTAGACTACATCGCGGTTATGAAAGCATTCAAAGAAATCGGCTACGACGGTTGGGTAACGGCAGAGATGCTCCCGCCGTATGCACAGTTCCCCGAGGCTATACTTTACAATACGTCAAAATCAATGGACTACATTTTAGGAGTGAAGTAATATGTTTAAAGTAGGTTTGATAGGTGCGGGATTTATGGGCGGCATGCACGTAAATTGCTACAAGGCACTTTCTGATAAGGTTGAAATTGCGGCAATAGCAGATGTCCGCGAGGATGCGGCAAAGGCACTTGCCGAAGGAACCGGTGCGGTTGTATACACCTCTGCAGATGAGCTGCTAAGACACCCGGATCTTGATTTTGTCGACATCTGTCTTCCGACATATCTCCACGCAGAGTTTACAATCAAGGCAATGGAGAGCGGGCTTAATGTATTTGTTGAAAAGCCGCTTTGCAGAACAAGTGAAGAAGCTGCAAAGATAGTCGAAACACAGAAAAAGACGGGCAAAATCGCACAGGTAGGTCAGGTTATTCGCTTCTGGGATGAGTATGTATGGCTCAAGGAAGTTACAGAGAGCGGAAAGTACGGAAAAATAAAGACAGCGACCTTCAAGCGTTTCTCATCATACCCCGACTGGGCGGCAGAGAACTGGCTCCACTGCTTTGAAAAGAGCGGCGGTATGGCACTCGACCTTCACGTTCACGATATCGACTTCGCAAGATATCTGATGGGGGAGCCGAAGGAGGTAAGAGCAAGCGGTCTCAACGACGCAAGCGGACTTTCCGAATACATAACAACAACCTATCTCTATGACGGCGCAATCGCAACCTGCGAGGGTACATGGAACTATCCGAAGGAGTTCGGACTTACAATGGCATATGTCGTGGAGTTTGAAAAGGCAACCGCAGTGTTCAATTCGGGAACGGGCAAGTTCTGCGTATATCCGAAGGACGGCGGTGTTGAGAATGTGGTTCTCGACAAGAGCTTTGAGGGCGATTCGGATATCGGCGGAAACATTTCAAGCCTCGGCGGCTACTACAACGAGCTTGAATACTTCACAAGACGTCTTGCAGATCCAACACTTTCGGATATTGCATCTCTCTCGGAGGGTGCACGGTCCGTTGAACTTGCACTTGAAGGCTATTTGAAGGTTTAATATCACAAGCTGTGGCAGAATACATTCTGCCACAGCTCAGACTGTCGAAGAACCTGAGTACGCGTTAAGCAAACATCGGGTTCTTCTTCATATTTATTAAATTTACAATAAAACCGAGCATTTTTGAAGGTATATTCTTCGCCTTCCATTTCCACTTTGCAAGCTTTTTAAGATTCATAGATGCAAACTTAAGCCTTACCCAGTTTGTCACCTGTGCAAGACCTGTGTATGGAGTGTATCTCATTGCGTGCTTCTCTTTCGCATCTG
>JAFSEA010000044.1 GCA_017435965.1 Oscillospiraceae bacterium | reverse complement strand
CTTGAAAGTCTGTCACGCTTTTCAACAACTTGTTTTAATATAACTCCGCATTTTGCGGTTATGTCAGATTCAATCAGATATGTACCGTCGCGACCAACGTTAACGCCGTCAATAACAGCTTGCTCATGTGTGTACTCACTTACAACATTCTCATTAAAGAAACCAAAGGTTCTCTTATCAGGTGTTGCAGTAAGACCGATTAAGAAAGCATCAAAATAGTCAAGAACCTGTTGCCAGAGGTTGTATATAGAACGGTGACATTCATCAATGATGATAAAGTCAAAGAATTCTATCGGATATTTTTCGTTATAAGAAACCTCTTTAGGTTTGCCATTCATTTGCTTTTCTGTTAAATGTTCGTCCTCTAACGATTCGTCAAGCTCTTCACCACGCAGAATTGAATACATTCTCTGTATGGTGCTTATACATACATGTGTGCTTTCGGGAATAAAGGATTTATTCAATCTGCAAACATTATATAATTCAGGGAAAAGTCTTGCATCGTCATAAGGCTTATATTTCTTAAATTCTTCTTCAGCCTGTTCGCCGAGGTTCTTTGTATCAACCAAAAATAAAACTCTTTTTGCTTTTGCCGAGCTTAAAAGTCTGTATGTATTAGTAATGGCTGTATATGTTTTACCTGCACCTGTTGCCATTTGAACAACGGCACGAGGGCGGTTTTCACCAAAAGACTTTTCAAGATTAAGGATAGCCTTTACTTGACAATCTCTAAAACCTTCTTTCGGCAATTCAGGGAATGCTTTCAAACGATTACGGAGAGTTGTTTCGCTCTTCATCCATTCAAGCAAAGTTTCGGGACGATGGAAAGTGAAGACTTCTCTTGAACGAGCCTTTTCATCATCATAATCGCAGAAATGGGTAATCAAATCAGTTGCTTCATAAGCAAAGCGAATATGAGTTTTTGATTTTATGAATTTCAAGTCACTTTCGATATATCTTTTAGACTGTTCAGCAACAGATGTTAAGCTTTCTGCAGCCTGTGTCTTTTTTGCTTCAATTACACCGCAAGGGATTTCATTTATAAAAATAAGATAGTCAACAGGACCGCTGCTTGTAGGATATTCGCGCACAACAACACCAAGCGATGCCGCAGGATTAAATTCGGCAAAATCCTGAACCACATAGCCTGACTCTGAAAGTTTTCTGTCTATTTGTATTCTTGCTTTTGTTTCGGGTGTCATTTACATCACCTATTTTAAATACAATTATTCAATTTATTATAGCATTTAGTAATTAATTCTGCAATAGAAAAACATCTCCTCTCTCATCGGTACTATCTGGTTAGCTTATATTCGTTCCTCCGTTATTCACAACTTTTGATAAAATTCCAAAACACAGCGTACAAGAAAAAATCTCGCAGAGAGTATTTAATACAATCTGCGAGATTTTGTTTTTTAAAAAACAGAGTTCAAAAGATACAGCACCAAAAGATGGGCGGGGTAGAATATGTAGAAGGCGTATTTTGATTTTGCGCCCATGCGTCCGTTATAGAACATCAGAAGAACGGCTGAGGCTATGTAGCAGAGGAAAATATCGAGCCTTACTGTCATAACAAGGTCGCCGAAGGTGGCGCACATTGCGGCAAATACTGCGGCGGAGGAGAGAAGCATCAGTGAATCGTCACCCATTGTGATGTACATAACGAGGATAAGGAGAACTCCAAAATATCCGTAGTCCACGTGGAAAGGTGTAAGCGTTTCAAAAAGAAAAGCGGGGATAAAGGCACATACGGCTGAAAGAACCTTCGGAAAGCTCATTTTGCGAAGCACATCAAAAATCCAGAGGGAGAGCATTGCAAGAAGGAATGTAAAGCCGATATTTAAAGGTGAGCTTATAAAAAAGCTCTTGAAGTTGTCAAAAGATGCACCGTAGAGTGACAAGGTAAAGGGGATTTGTGAGACTACTGCCATGGCAAGAATCCGCAAAATATAGAAAAGCTTATTATGAGTGCGATGCCAGCCGTTTGCAATGGTGAATGCGAATATCGGAAAAGCAAGTCTTCCGATATAATACATCCACAAAGCTGTGTCCTGAGAAAATTTATCTCTGAATACTATCACTATATGGGATGAAAGCATTGCGACAACCGCAATGATTTTTAACGCAAACATTGAAAGACTCACGGGGGAGTGCTGACGTGCCATAAAACCAACTCCTTATTACAGAACTGTTTTGAGATACTGACCGGTATACGATTTTTCGCATTTTGCGACCTCTTCGGGAGTGCCTTCAGCAACAATCTCGCCGCCACCGTCACCGCCCTCGGGGCCGAGGTCTATAACGTGGTCTGCAGTCTTTATAACATCAAGGTTGTGCTCAATTACAACAACCGTGTTTCCTGCATCCGTAAGGAGAGAAAGCATATCAATGAGCTTGTGAACGTCTGCAACGTGAAGCCCCGTTGTTGGTTCGTCAAGAATATA
The DNA here is from genome assembly GCA_017435965.1 of Oscillospiraceae bacterium. Lineage (GTDB taxonomy): Bacteria > Bacillota > Clostridia > Oscillospirales > JAAYXM01 > SIG480. The sequence goes on along the minus strand of JAFSEA010000044.1, from coordinate 18,276 downwards.
TATGGTCTTTCCCGTGCTTCTTCGTGATAACTCTGTTGCAAGCTTCACTCGCTGTGCTTCACCGCCGGAAAGGGTGGTGGAGGACTGCCCCAGCTTTATATAGCCAAGTCCCACATCGCAAAGAGTCTGAATCTTACGTGCGATTTTCGGAACATTTTTAAAGAATTCGGAGGCTTCTTCGCAGGTCATGTCAAGGACATCAAAGATATTCTTTCCCTTATACTTTACCTCTAAGGTTTCCCTGTTATATCGTTTTCCGTGGCATACATCGCAGGTTACATATACATCGGGGAGAAAGTGCATTTCGATTTTGTTCACGCCGTCACCCGAGCAGGCTTCACATCTTCCGCCCTTTACATTGAAGGAGAATCTTCCGCTTGAATATCCGCGCATTTTTGCATCGGGAGTCATAGCGAAAAGGTCACGGATGTCATTAAAAACTCCTGTGTAGGTTGCAGGGTTTGAACGTGGAGTTCTGCCGATTGGTGACTGGTCAATGTCTATTATCTTGTCAAGATGCTCAATGCCCTCAAGCTTATCAAACTTTCCGGGATGAGTCTTTGCACCGTTGAGCTTTGCGGCAAGATACTTATACAAAATTTCGTTTGTGAGTGAGGATTTTCCCGAGCCCGACACACCCGTTATGCAGGTGAACTTGCCGAGAGGGATTTTCACATCCACATTTTTTAAGTTGTTCTCTTTTGCACCGATAATTTTTATAAACTTCCCTGTACCTTTGCGTCTCTCGGTTGGTACGGGAATTTTCTTTTTGCCCGAGAGATACTGACCGGTAATGGACTTTTTGCAGGCTATAATTTCGTCAATTGTACCCTTTGCAACAATCTCACCGCCGTGAACACCTGCACCGGGTCCAACGTCAACGATAAAGTCAGCCGCACGCATTGTATCCTCATCGTGCTCTACGACTATGAGGGTATTTCCTAAATCGCGAAGTCTTTTGAGAGTGTCGAGAAGCTTTGAATTATCTCTCTGATGGAGTCCGATCGAAGGCTCGTCCAGAATATAGAGAACACCCATCAGTGAAGCTCCAATTTGGGTTGCAAGACGGATTCGCTGGCTCTCGCCGCCGGAAAGTGTGCCTGCCGACCGTGAAAGGGTGAGGTAGGAAAGACCTACGCTCTGTAAAAATCCGAGTCTTGATTTTATTTCACGGAGAATAAGAGCCGCAATTTTAAGCTCACGCTCCGTAAAATCCTTTTCTGCATTGTTTATAAAGTCGATTGCCTTTTCAACCGACAAATCACACATATCGGAAATGTTTATTCCGCCAACGGTAACTGCAAGAGCTTCGGGGCGAAGTCGTCTGCCTTTGCAGGCAGAACAAGGGGTGTTTATCATACACTCCTCAATCTCGGCTTTTGAATATTCACTTGCTGTTTCGTGGTATCTGCGCTCCAAATTTGAGATAAGCCCTTCCCAAGCTTGAGTATAACTGCCATGACCGTAGGATTTTTCATAATGAAGGGGAATCTTCTCGCCGCCCGTACCATAGAGAATGGCGTTATAAGCCTTTTCGGGAATATCTTTGATGGGAGTAGAAAGGTCAAAACCATAATGCTTTGCAAGTCCGTCATAATACATTCTGCAGATAGTGCCGGGAGCAGCGTTTGACCAACCTGAAGCGTGTATTGCACCGTCAAGGATTGACTTTGACTTGTCGGGAATTATCATATCGGGGTCAACCTTCAAATGTGAGCCGAGTCCCGAGCATTCGGGGCAGGCTCCGTGGGGATTATTGAAGGAAAACATTCTCGGAGACAGCTCATCAATGCTTATACCACAGTCATCACAGGCAAAATTCTGTGAAAACATAAGCTCTTCTTTTCCGATAACGTCAACGAGAACCAGTCCGCCGGAGAGATTTGATGCAGTCTCGATAGAGTCTGTAAGACGTGTCTGAATGCCGTCTTTTATAACAAGACGATCAATTATTATCTCAATATTGTGTTTGATGTTCTTTTCTAAAGTGATGTCCTCGGATAAATCATATATGTTGCCGTCCACTCTTGCACGGACATAGCCTGATTTCTTTGCACTTTCAAACACCTTTTCATGGCGGCCCTTTCTTGAACGGACAACAGGGGCGAGAATCTGAAATTTCGTTCCCTCCGGAAGGGAGAGAATCTTGTCGCATATCTGGTCTACCGTCTGCTGTTCGATAACCTTTCCGCAGACGGGACAATGGGGGATACCTATTCTTGCCCACAAAAGACGGAGATAGTCATAAATCTCCGTGACCGTACCGACTGTTGAACGCGGATTTTTTGATGTGGTTTTCTGATCTATTGAAATTGCGGGGGAAAGACCTTCGATGTAATCCACATCAGGCTTTTCTGCACGACCGAGAAACATTCTCGCATAGGAAGAAAGGCTTTCCACATAGCGGCGTCTTCCTTCGGCATAAATGGTGTCGAAGGCAAGGCTCGATTTTCCCGATCCTGAAAGTCCCGTCACAACAACGAGACTGTCACGGGGTATTTCAATATCAATATTCTTTAGGTTGTGCTCTCTTGCACCTTTAACATAGATTTTCTTGCTCATATTTTCCTCACTTATTTTCCTCGAAGCTCAATAATTCTGTCACGGAGCATTGCCGCATACTCAAATTCAAGCATCTTTGCGGCTTCTCTCATATCCTGCTCAAGCTTCTTTATAGTTTCTTCACGTTCAGCCTTTGAAAGCTTTTCGGGCTTTGATTTGCTTGCATCTTTAGAGATTTCAAGAAGCTCTGCGACGTCTTTCTTTATTGTTTTCGGAACTATTCCGTGCTTCTTATTGTATTTTTCCTGAAGGCTTCGTCTTCTCTCCGTTTCCTTAATGGCACGCTCCATAGAGCCTGTGATGTTATCGGCATACATTATAACCTTGCCGTGGTCGTTTCTTGCGGCACGTCCCATAGTCTGAATAAGGGAGGTCTCGCTTCGGAGGAAGCCTTCCTTGTCGGCATCGAGGATTGCAACAAGGGAAACCTCGGGGATATCAAGACCTTCACGAAGAAGATTGATTCCCACAAGAACGTCAAACGTTCCGAGACGAAGGTCACGTATTATCTCCATTCGCTCAATTGTTTCAACATTGTGATGGAGATACTTTACCTTTATTCCTGCACGTTCAAGATAAGCTGTAAGGTCTTCTGCCATCTTCTTTGTAAGAGTGGTGACAAGAACCCTTTCTTTTTTCTCCACACGCATATTTATCTCGCCGATAAGATTGTCAATCTGTCCTTCAATAGGGCGGACTTCAACTTCGGGGTCAAGAAGTCCCGTGGGTCGGATAAGCTGCTCCGCAATCTGTGCAGAACGCTCTCTTTCATATTCTCCGGGAGTTGCAGAAACATAAATTACCTGATTTATATGGTCTTCAAACTCAGTGAAGTTAAGGGGTCTGTTATCAAAAGCGCTGGGGAGGCGGAAACCGTATTTCACAAGAGTTTCCTTTCTCGCACGGTCACCGGCATACATTCCTCTTACCTGAGGAAGGGTGACGTGTGATTCGTCCACAATGAGAAGAAAATCCTCGGGGAAATAGTCCATAAGAGTGAAAGGGGCAGACCCAGGCTCTCTTCCGCTTATAATTCTCGAATAGTTTTCAATGCCTGTGCAATAACCGAGAGTCTGTATCATTTCAACGTCATACTGGGTGCGTTGGCGAAGTCTCTGTGCCTCGATAAGATCGCCGTTTTCCTCAAACTGTTTCACGCAAATTTCCATTTCCGAAAGAATTTCATCGCAGGCTTTCGCCATCTTTTCGGGAGTTGAAACATAGTGGGAAGCTGGATATATGGCAACGTGGGAAAGCTCACGCTTGGGAGAACCTGTTACTATATTTATTTCGGAAATTCTGTCAATTTCGTCTCCGAAAAACTCAATTCTTATTCCGGTGTCGTTTGAATAGACGGGGAATACCTCTATGGTATCACCACGAACTCTGAATTTGTTTCGCTCAAAAGCAATGTCATTTCGTTCATATCTTATCTCGATAAGCTTCTTTATAACCTCATCTCTGGGAAATTCCTTTCCGGGGCGAAGTGATATTACCATACTCGAATAATCAATGGGGTCGCCGAGTCCATAGATACAGGAAACGCTGGCAACGATGATAACGTCACGCCTTTCACCCAGCGATGCCGTTGCGCTGTGGCGAAGTCTGTCTATCTCCTCGTTTGTGGAGGAGTCCTTTTCTATATAAGTATCGGTGTGGGGAATATATGCCTCAGGCTGATAATAGTCAAAGTATGATACAAAATATTCTACCGAATTTTCGGGGAAAAAGGCTTTGAGCTCCGAGCAGAGCTGAGCCGCAAGGGTTTTGTTATGGGCAAGTACAAGGGTTGGACGCTGGACACGCTCAATTATGTTTGCCATTGTAAAGGTTTTTCCCGAGCCTGTAACACCTAAAAGTGTCTGCTCCGAAAGACCCATTTCAACACCCTTTGAAAGGGCATCAATAGCCTCCGGTTGATCGCCCGATGGCTTGTATTCCGATACAAGTTTGAATTTTGTGTCTTCCATTGCCGACACCTCCTTTTCGCTTTAAATCTTCAAAACGCTTTCTGCAACCTTTATGCCGTCAACTGCCGAGGAAAGAATCCCACCTGCATAGCCTGCACCCTCACCGCAGGGGTAAAGTCCCGAAAGGGAAGGTGACATAAGTTTTTCGTCTCTGTCAATCCTTACGGGAGAGGATGAACGTGTTTCCGGAGCGGTGAGGACAGCCTCATCGTCGGCAAACGCTTTGATATACTTTGGAAATTGCGAAAGTCCACGCTTTAAATTCTCTGCAATATAGTCGGGGAAAAGTGATGATATATCCGCCTCAACTACTCCGGGAAGAAATGTCGGAGAAATTTTTCCAAATCCGGTTTTTCTTCCGGTGAAATATCCTTCAACAGTCTGTGCAGGTGCACGGTAATTTTTGCCGCCGAGAGAAAACGCCGCCTTTTCTATTTTTCTCTGCATTTCAACGCCTGCAATAGGAGAACTGCCGCCGAAATCTTCCGGAGTTACGTTTACAAGAAGTGCGCTGTTAGCATTTTTTAAATTTCTTGCAAAAAGACTCATTCCATTGGTGACGATTCCGCCTTCTTCGGAGGAAGAATTTATAACAGAACCGCCGGGGCACATACAGAAGGTATAAACGCATCTTCCGTCGGAAAATCTGTTTGAAAGCTTATAATCCGCAGCACCTAAAGCCTTATGTCCTGCAAATGCGCCATATTGACATTTGTCAATGTCGCTCTGAAGATGTTCTATTCTGACCCCCATTGCAAAGGGCTTTTGTGAAAGAGAAACTCCCATATCAAGAAGAAGTGAAAACACATCTCTTGCAGAATGTCCTACCGCCAGAATCAAATCCTCGGTCTCAAAAGTAAGCTCACCATCGGGGTGAGTGCACAAAACTCCGCATACTTTGCCGTCTTTTGTGAGAATATTTGTCATTTTGCAAGAAAAATAAACATCGCCGCCGAGTGCTTTTATACTCTCTCGGATTCCCGACACAATTTTCGGAAGATTGTCCGAGCCGAGGTGTGGATTTTTTGTGTACATTATCTCGCTTGGTGCACCATGCTCAATGAAGGTTTTATACACTTCAAATCTTCGCCTGTCGTGAGTTCCTGAATTAAGCTTTCCGTCGGAAAAAGCACCTGCACCGCCCTCGCCGAACTGAACGTTTGACTCGGTGTTGAGCTTATCTCCGTTGAAAAAGCTCTCCACGCTCTTTGCACGGTCGAAAACGCTTTCGCCACGCTCAATGAGAATTGGCTTTGCACCACTTTTTGCAAGAGTAAGAGCCGCAAAAAGTCCTGCAGGGCCTGCCCCCACAACCACGGGTCGCCTTTTCGGAAGTGTGGGCACGGGGAAAGGGTTGCTCTCCGCCTTTGGCTTTATTGTGATATCGCCCCTCTTTTTTCGGGAGACGATTTTTTCTTCATTACTATCAAGTAAAGCATCAACGGAATAAACAAAATGCACGTCTGTTTTGTCTCTTGCATCAATAGCCTTTTTCACTATTTCAAAGCTCTTTATTCTTGAAGGCTCAATGCCGAGAAGTCTTGATATTTTCTTTTTTAAGATGCTTTCATCATCATTTAGCGAAAGCTTTATATTTCCTATTCTTATCATAGCCAATTCCTTTGAAAATAACAAAATACATTATATTAGTATATCAAAAAACATTTTAATTGTAAATGAAGCAAAATCAGATTTCGGGAAGAAATTCACGGAGAGGATAATCGTGAGGTTTATACCAGCTCCATTTATCCAAATCCTCCGGGTCTCTTTCCAAATGTATGGGTGAAAAAATCTTTTTGTATTCAGACGGAGGAAATCCAAGAAGCGAGGAAAAAACGTGGGCAAGTCTCTCGCCGTTTGAAAAACCGTTGTCACGTGCAATCTCATCTATGCTTTTATCATAAAAGATAAGTTCGAGGAAAAGGCGGTTGAGCCTTACTCTTGTGATAAACTCAACAACTGTTTTTCCTGTTATTTCCTTAAAATTTCGTGTGAAAGTATTATAAGGCATATCTGCCACTTCACAAAGCTCTTCAATTGATATTTTTCTTTTAAAATTCTTTGATATGTGATGAATTGCCCTTTCTATCGAATATGCACGTTTTTTTATTGCCGGGGAGGCAGAGATTTTTTCCTGCCCACGGCAGTAGAATTCAAAAAAATCACGTGTGTGCATTGTGAGCTTTTTAAAATCCATATCCTTATGCTTTGAAAATTCAGCAAAAACTTTTTCGGCAAGACTGTCGGCAATAACTTTCTCTTCCTTTGAAAAATGCCGCAAATCGGGGATTGCTTTGCCTTCAAAATTAGCATATTTTCGATAATATGAAAAGAAGTCGATGCCATAATTGTGGAAGAAACGGTCGTTGAAATCCATTGCAAAAATGACAGGCTTTTCTTTTGAAACCAAAGTGTTTGGATTGTGATTGACAAAGGGAAGAATGACCGCACAATCACCGGCACTCAAATTGTAAACGGTATCTCCGATTTGATGAGTCATATTCCCATTTATCACATACCAGACCTGAATATAGTCGTGAGAGTGGAAATTATCTCCATTGCGGCGGCTGCTCATCTGTACAAAAGCAGGAAGCCTTTTCATATAGCTGTCTTCTGCCATAATGCTGATTGCACCACCGGGAATATATCTGTATTTTTGGACTATTTCATCATTTGTCATTTTTGCCTCACCTCATAGTGTTAAGTATACTATATAAAAGATTTATTGTAAATGAAAATTTTGATAAAAATGGGTGGATTGGACAGATATGTATGTTGACATTGAAACTAAAATAAAATACAATTATATTACAAAACTATTAAGGTGGGGTAATTGTATACCTTAATAAACTGGAGGAATTTATTATGAAAAAGTTGTCAGCGATAATTCTTGCGGTAATGCTCGTTATGAGCATGCTCCCGACTGCCTTTGCGGAAGGGGAAACTTCTTCAACGGAAGTAATCTATAAGTTTAACAATTCACACTTCTATGATTCTGAAAACTCGAAGTATTTAACAAAAGATGAAGCTCTTGGTTGGGATCCGAGTACTTACGGTAATTTCAGTATGAGAAGTGTTGTGGACTATGGAAACCATGGATGGAAATTTTTTGATATAGATAATGCATCAGAAGCAGTTGTCGGGACGAATATGCGTGCGACAGAGATTCAAAATGCGAAATCGAGAATAAGACCTAACTATGTAGAAAATAATGTTTTGAAATGGGCACTACAGGAAATTAAGGTTGGATTTAATTTGAAAGCACCGGAAAGAGGTCTTTGGAAGATAACTGCAATCAATGTAAATCAGGAAAGTGGAACGGGAAACCCTATGCCAAAAGCAAGAGTTTATCTCGCACCAATGATGGCTGAAGAAACAAATGCAGACAGAGTATTGAACTACGTAAGAAAAGACTCTTTGGTTACAGATACAAACACACGCAGTGAATTGCAAAGTGTTAACGGAAAAATAACAAAGGGAAGGACATTGGAACTGGATACAGTTATTTATTCCGATGGAACTACAGATTTGGCATTGGTAGTAGATGTTTTCACTGACAGCACTGAAGAAAAAACGTGTTCCCTCAATTTTAATACTCTTACCCTTGTACATATTGAGGCTTCTGAAGTCGTTATTTCGGCAACAGCGACTTCAATTATGAAGAACGAAACTGCAACTGTTGATATTACCGTAGCAGGAAGTGAAGTTCTTGACAGCTTTGTTACATACACTTCGAGTGTACCGGGGGTTGCAACGGTTTCAGATGATGGAACAGTTAATGCAATTTCTAAAGGAAAAACAACAATCACCGCAACAGTTGGTGAGCTTTCAAAGAGTATTGAAATTGAAGTAAAAGAAGAAGACGAAGAGCTCAAGGGAGCATTCGACTATACAGAAGAAGATTTCACAACAGCTCCGCTTACAACTGCAACGGTAAATACCTTTACTGCAAAGCTCGGCGAGAGCAAGAATGGTGAAGATGCAACAGATGCGAAAAGCACAACAGTAAATCTCGGAGAAATCTGCACAGTTGATGCACCTGCGGCAGAAGAAGGATATAAATTCCTCTACTGGGCAAAGGGACTCAGCACAGATAAGAAGCAGATAGTATCATATAACGAGAGCTACAGCTTCATCCCCACAGTTGAGAATACATACCTCATCGCAGTTTATGAAGCAGTAAACGGTGAGAATGAAGTTAATAAAGCAGAATTCTATAATGCAAACGGACAGCTTATTGCAACACTTACAGCTGATGGTAAAGCTCCGGCACTTCCCGAAATGGCAGGCTATAATGCAGCTGAGGGTTGGGCACTTTACGGAACAAATGATGTCATCGCCGCAGGTGATTCCGTTGAGGTTTCGGGCGTTAAGGTTTATGTTGCAAAGTTCGGCGATGCAAAAACGGTTGAGGTCAATGGAAACGAAGTTTCATACGGCGATAAGGTGAGCTTTACTGCAGCACCGGGTGTCGGCGAGATATTCAAAGCTTGGAAAAAAGACGGAGTTATCGTAAGCACAGCAGAGACCTATTCCTTCTATGCATGGGAGGATTGTACAGTTGAGGCTGTATATGTAACAGAGGACTTTACGTTCACAGGCATTGCAAGAAAGATTCTCATTGACACTTTTGCGGCAGGAGATGAGACTGCAGTTATGGCAGAGTTCATAGGCTTTGAGGGTGCAGTTGAAAAGGGCATTATGCTCGGAACAAAGCGTTTTGCAATGACAACCGATGCAAGCCAGTTTACAATCGTAAACGATGAGGATGCAAACGAAATCAAGGGTTACGCAATCTTCAAAGACGGCACAATAGTATACGATAAGTAAAAGTTAAAAACAAGGAGGAAAAAAGTATGAAAAAAGCATTATCCTTTGTTCTTGCGCTTTGTATGCTTGTAAGTCTTTTGCCTGCAGTATCTCTTGTTGCTTCGGCAGAAGCGGAGACAAAAGAGTATGCAATAACAAAAGACATGACTTATGCCTTTGCGGCAACTCCGGTAAGAAACCCGTCCCTTGCAGATGGGAAGTTTACGGCAAAGCTTCGCTATGACAATTATGATGCGGTAAACTATGCTGGTGGTGCGGCATATGTGGCATTTCCCATTGAAGCACCTAATGCAGGTGAATATGAGCTTCAGATAAAAGCATATGAAAATCTTGTCACTTCTGCGGCTCCTGCCATTTATCTTGTTCACGAAAGTGAGCTTCTTGAGAGAAATGAAGGTGCAAACAGAAACTACGGTACGACAAAGGCACGTTATACAGGTGCGTATACCGATGATCTCAGATCACCTGTCGGCTACTATGATTTCTCGAAAGCTTCCACAACAGAGTATACCTCTGTAAAGAGTGCTGTCGGAAGTGTACCCACGGTTACAATCGACAAGACAGGAACTTATTATATAGTTATCTGCCCTGAAACCTATTCAAAGGTAATCAACCCAAAAGTTCGCAATACAAAAGACAGCAATGCTGTTGTTGATACATTGGCAAACGGATATCTCAATGCAGACGGAACGGTAAAGGATTCAAGCGTTCAGCCTGCAAATGCTACATATCAGCAGGATATTGCAATTTCGGGCTTCAGGCTTAAGGTTCCGTCAGGTGAGCTTGAAGAAAGAGTATTTACATACAACTTCAACTATGGCGCACATGGTGCAACAGGAACTGTCAGCAGAGTTGATATTTCAAAGTATACTCTTGAAACCATTGATTCTTCAAAGTCCGATCCTTGGGAATTCAATGGTTGGAGATATGCATATAACGGATATCTCTTCGCAGATCACGTGCGTTGGAATGCCCAGGCAAGACGTGCGGACGGTGTACTCATAACTGCTTTCACAATAAAAGCACAGGAAGGAAAGTATGTTCCGACTATTGAATACAACACACTTCCTTCGGGCTTTATCGCAGATATCTATCTTGTGAAAAAAGAGGCAACAGATACATATTCACAGTTTGGCTCTAACGGAAACGATGTAAACCTTATAAACCGTATCAATGCATTGAACGGGACGGGCAAAATCGGCACAATAGATATGTATACTGCGGAAGAGGGTAAGAAAGAAACAACCTTTGATGAAATAACTCTTTCCGACACAGGCGAATATCTTCTTCTTTTCCACGCAACGGGAACAAATCCGGAGCTTGTAAGAGGAAGTTATATTGATGCACAAATCCGCAAGCTTACTCTCACACCTCCTTCTATGGTGCCGAAGGATGAGCTTCAGAGCTTTTCTGCTTCAATAGCACCGAAGTCTGTTGAAGTAGGCGGCACAGCCGCAATTACCACAAAGGTAACATACTCCTTGAGCGGTGAAAAGGTCATAACAGAAGGCGTATCCTTTGAAAGCTCGGCAGAAGATGTTGCAACAGTTGCTGCTGACGGTACTGTCACAGCTGTTTCGGCAGGTAATGCAACAATAACCGCAACTCTTGACGGAACAGAGCTTTCAGATACTGTTGAGCTTGAAGTTCTTCCTTACGATGTAGGAAATGCAGGTGTTATCCGCGAATATATCACAAGCTGGGAAGCACTGAGCCTTTCAAAGCTTCCCTCATCAAATGACAGCAGCATTTATTCAAAAGAGCCATATACCCGTGGAGGAACAATATTCCAGAACATGGGACTTATGAACAGAGATGCAGTTTCAAATCTCAATTCAAAGGGAGAAACCGTAGAAGAATACGGACTTATGAACTTTGATATCACCGCACCCTGGGATATGGCATTCCAGAGCAGTGCCGGTGGCGTAAGAATTATGAAGGGAACAAATGACCTTCTCCTTACATATGAGACGTCGAAATACGGCAATCTGTCAAGCGGAACAATTCTCGCATTGAGAGTAAAGGTTCCGAATAAGGGCAAGTATAATCTTTATGCAGATACAAACAACGTCAAGGGCGGAATCGCTCCTGCTATATACTTTGCATATGATGACGGCACAGTTACAAGTGTAAGCGGAATATATAATATTGTCAGAAATTCTGAGCCGGCAGGATATATAAACTCCGGTGATACTTCAAAAATGGGGTATCAGAAAGTCGGGCAGGTAGAAGCTCCGAGAGCCGGCGAATATTTTGTAATCTTCTATGGTAATGCACATTCAAAAGAGATTAACCCCATAACAACTGCCGATGACGGAAAGTATCAGACATTAAACCTCAATGGAATAAAGCTTTCGGCACTTCCGGGTGATATCGCAAAGGCAAAGATGACCATCGATGGAATCGATGAAGAGGGCGACCCGATGCCGCTTTATACAGAAAAGCAGCTTAACTTTGAGCTTTTTGATGCTCTTGATGTTCCGTTTGATGAAATAGACGAAGATAAGCTTACAGTTTCTTATTCTTCATCGGCAGAAAATGTTGCAACTGTTTCGGAGGAAGGTCTTGTTTCGGCTCTTTCAAACGGAACAACAACCATTTCCGCAACAATAAACTATGACGGTACAGAGATAGTGGGAACATATGAGCTTTTAGTAGCTCCTGCAGGAAGAAACCTTATGTCGCACTTAAATCCCGATTCCGAGGGTGATGAATGGATATGGATTTCAAAGAACGAACCTGATCCTTCAAAGGCAAACCAGCTTCAGAGCACAACGATCGGAGTTGTTCCCAAGGACGGCAATGCAAATAACCGAGCTCTTGCAGTAAACTTTAATCCGGAATATACGGGAACAGCAGGCCTTTCATCTGTATTCTTCAAAAATGACGGACATCGTGTTCCGGTTGAACCCGGTAAATTCTATCAGCTTTCATTTAAGGTGAAGGATGATTCGATCGTTCCCGAGGGTGCAAGCCATGCAAGTATGATATTTGATATTTATACTTACAACAACCCCACGGGAACAGCTTCAAGTGCAATTGCATTCGGAAGTAACCTCAACTCCAACTATGCAAATCTTGATATAATCAAGAAGCACCATGGTGAATGGGTTGAGATAATTCTGCCCGTAGTTGCACCGTATGAGAGTGATCTGAACGTTGTATACCTGACTCCGAGACTTGACTTCAGAATCGCTTCTGAAGACAAGGGTAAAGCAGGCTTTGGCGGAACTATTTGGCTTGACGATTTCGAACTCCGTGAAGTAGGATATGCAGGAGTTGAATTAGAGATACTGGGTGATCTTACAACAGGAAGCCTCGGAAGCGTTACTGTTGTTTCAAAGCCCTATACATCCACAGGAAGTTATATATCTCTTCTTTCGGAGTTTGATTTTGAAAACCTCCTCGATGTAAAATCAAGCAATGAATATGTTATAGGAAACATCACGGAAACAACCCGAGTTCAGTCTGTTACAAGCAGCGGTATGTATTTTATGAACACTGCCGCAAAGACAGGCGGAATGAACGGAACCTGTGAGATTTCCTCCGACCTTACCATTCACGGTATTACGAGAACCGGAAAGACCAATGTAACAACCTCGGGCTTTGAGATAAAGCTTCTTTATGCCGAGGCAGAGGGAAATCCGGCTACCATTTCGGCAGGTGAGAAGACAACTGTTGTACCCACGGGATACCTTACCGATGGCTCTGTTGCAGACCTTACCGATGCAACTGTTTCTTATCAGTCGCTCACTCCCGATATTGTCACGGTTGATAAAGTCACGGGCGAGGTTACGGCACTTCGTGCAGGAACAGGTGAAGTCCGTGCCAATATAATTCTCGGAGAAGTGGGAGTTTCCGGTGTTGCAAAAATCACGGTAACCGATTCAACTCCGATTGTCAGCGCAGAGCTTTACGGTCCGGAAAAAGTTGGTTATCTCCGTGATGAACAGCTCACGATAACAGGAGTTACGGCAGGTGGATATGCCGCTGATATCAATGCTGCCGAGGTCAACTGGACGATTTCAGACCCGGATGCGGTTTCCATTGACGAAGACCACCTTATCTTCGGTAACATTCCCGGAGAGACTGTCACGGTCAAGGCAGCCGTAACTCTCAACGGTGCAACCGTTGAAACGAATGAAATAACAATCACGGTTTCCGAGTCAGACCTTCGTGACTTTATGATTGACTTCAGAGATATACATCCGAAGAGTCCGAAGCAGGCAACTCTTGAAGAAGATAACTGGCAGATTGACTTTGCAAACTCTGCGGCAGGAGTTAAGAATTCAATTCTTTCCACCAGCGGATGGACTTCCCAGACAACTGCGGTAGGTCACAAGACTGTGTTTGATGTGAGAATCCCATATACGGGAATATATCAGATTGTCTTTACGGGAACATACTATACTCAGAATACAGAGTATGCAGATATCTATATCGACGGAATCTATATCGGTGATTATGATTTCTATGATGAAAACAGAAATTCACCGGCGGATCCTGAGCGTTTGAGAACGCTTTCACTCACGGCAGGAGACCATAAGGTCACCGTTATCCCGCGAGCCGAGGGTGTAAACCGTGAAAATGTGGTGCTCAAGCAGTTCCGCTTCAGGGCAGTTGATGAAATGCCCGATGTTGAAGCAGTTGTAACTCCGCAGACAGAATATTTCGTAGAAAACGGAAAGACAATGTCAATCGGGGCAGAAGTCCTTACAAGCGATGGCTTCTTCTATAACGGAAGCACAATGCTTGAAGGCGAGGCAGACCCCATAATAACTATGAGCTATGAAAGCTCCGATGCGAATGTGGTTTCTGTTTCCGCAGACGGAAAGGTAACTGCAAAGAGCGTTGGAGAAGCAGAGATAACAATAAAAGCAACCAATGGCGATACCGAAGCATCAACGGTTGTAAGTGTGGCGGTTTATGCCGAAGGCAGTACTGCAGCAGGTGAGCTTTCAAAAGTAGTTATTGAAGCCATGAGCTTTGTGACCAATCCCGAAAAGAGCATTGCGCTTACAGTTTACGGTACAGATGATTCCGGAAATAAGATAGATATGAGCAATGCGACCGTAAGCTATGAAAGCTCCGATACCTCCGTTGCAACGGTAGATGCAAATGGTGTTGTAACACCCGTGGCTGTCGGAACAACAGATATTACCGCAACGATAGAGCTTGACGGAGCAACTGCTTCCGGTACCAGAACAATTTCTGTGCGTGAAGGAAAGATAGGAAGAACATGGTACTCGGATGAGCTGGTGGCGATTGCCCGTGAAAACATAGGAAAATATGATTGGGCAAATGCAGAGAAAAAGGCTGTTTTGGCACGAGCTGACAGATATGTGGGTCTTGAAGATGAAATCTGGGAAATGATTCCCGGTGAAGGACTTCCCCGTGCAACGGGAGTAGGATATCGAAATGACCCCGAGCAATATGTTTGCCGCTACTGTAAGACAGACTTGTATTCCTTGCACGGCGGTACACCGTGGAACGTAAATGTATTCACACGCCCGTGGAAGGTTCAGTGCCCCGAGTGTAAGAGACAGTTCCCCAGTAACGATTTTGGAAGTCTCTATGAGCTCGGTCGTGATGAGCACGGTATATATAACATCGACCTTGCACTTTCCCGAAATGCAGAGCTTGTTGCAAACGGCGAAAGAGGATATCTTGTAAACGTTCTTTATCCGGAGCTTTCGGGATACAATGGCAAGCTTACCGGTGATGAAACCGTTGAGGGCTGGGGCGTTGACTACGGTCTCGGCTACGATACGGGAAGAGTTGCTTCAAATGGTGTTAAGGAAATCCACACATATATTGCATACTATATGCATTATGGTATCTGGAACGACAGAAACAGCTCACGTTGCACAGGTCTTGTGCAGAATGCGTTGAGTGACCTTTCTCTTGCATATGTCTACACCGGAGATGCAAAGTATGGAAGAGTCGGTGCAATCCTTGTTGACAGAGTTGCCGACCTCTATCCTGGTTATGACCTTCGTACATATCTCACACGCTTCCCGAACTCCGATGGTGGTTCAAAGAGAGGTAAAATTGTAGGATGTATCTGGGAAACAGATATGCAGGAAGACTTTGCTACCGCATATGATGCATTCTTCCCGATGTATGACGATCCGCAGGTTATCAACTTCCTCAATAAGAAGGCAACAAAGTACAACCTTGATAACGACAAAGCGACTCCCGAAAAGATTCGTCAGAATATTGAAACAGGTCTCCTACGTGAGATATTCACAACAATTCAGAATGCACAGAGCAGCGGTAACTTCGGTATGCATCAGTCTGCTCTTGCAAAAACGGCGATATCTCTTGACACTCATCCCGATACCGATGAGATGCTTGACTGGATATTCAGATACAGCGAAGCAACAATGACAAGCAATTCCGGCGGCGGTGTAAATCAGGAGCTTATAAATAAGGTTTCTCGTGACGGTCAGGGTGATGAATCCGCATTCGGTTATAACAGAATATGGATAACAAACCTTACAGACCTTGCAAATGCTTTGGCGAGATATGACGAATTTGATGAGATGGGTCTCTATGAGAATCCCAAGTATCTCGGTATGGTTCAGTCTTATCCGCATACAATTCTTGTTCGTCGAGGAGTTCCTTCCGTCGGTGACGGAGGTGGACCGGTAAACTATCCGATGCTTCCCGACAACGATGCCGTTATGATAGACTCATTCAAATACACAAGAGATTCAAACCCTGAAGCGGCAAAGGAAATTGCACAGCATATGTATCTTGTCAAGGGTGGAAACTTTGATGGTCTCCACTATGATATATGGACAAAGAATCCCGAAAACCTTGGTGATGAAGTGAGAGACATAATCGATACCTATGGCGAATTTGATTATGACAAGAGCTCGCTTCTCACAGGCTATGGTTTGGGAGTTCTTCGTGCAGGCACGCTTTATGAATCTGTCGGCGAAAATGTCCTGCGTGATACACAGCGTGACTTCTGGCTGTATTTCGGAGGTGCTGAATCTCACAGACATAACGACACCTTGCATCTCGGAATAGAAGCATATGGAATGCCAATGACAACCGATCTCGGATATCCGGAAACTGCAACAAGCGGTGACCCGAACAGAAATCAGTGGAACGGATCTTCTATAGCTCACAATCTTGTTCTTGTTGATGAACAGGGAATAAACAGAAGTACGTATACTCCTGCGACTATTCACTTTGATGGACAGAAGGATTCACGTGTAAAGGTCATAGATGTAAATGCACCAAATGCCTTTACTTCTGCAGACGAATACAGAAGAACCGTTGTTATGGTTGACTACGATGATGAAGTATCCTATGGTATTGACTTCTTCAGGATTCTCGGAGGAAATGACCATCTCTATGCCTTCCGTGCGGCAAGTGAGGAAGATCCGATATATTCGGATAATCTGACCTTTGAGCAGCAGGTAGGCGGAACATATGCAGGACCGGATGTTCCTTATGGTCCCGACCCGTATTCAACAAACTCCAACTACACACTCCTGAAATACCCCAACGGTTATACATGGCTTACAGATGTATATCGTGCAGACAATCCGGGGGTATCCGATTTCTGGATTGATTACAAGATAAAGGATTTCAGAAGCCTTTCGCGAAATGGCAAGATGGACATACATCTTCGTATGACAATGGTAAACGATTGGGAAGCAGACGAGGTATCACTTGTAAACGGATTGCCCCAGAGAAAGCCTGAAAACCTCAAGTATATCGACCACTTCGAGCATATGCTTGTAAGAAGAAAGGGCCGTGACCTTGATACACTCTTCACAACCGTAATTGAACCGTATAACGGTGAGCGCTATATTAAGGAAATTAAGGGCGTTTCCATTTCTCCGATTTCAGGAGATTCGGGAAAGCACGATAGTGCAAAAGCGGTAAGAGTTGAACTGGTTGACGGAAGAACCGACTATGTTGTATACACACAGAACAATGAAGTTACCTATAGAATTACCGATGAAGAGAGAAGCTATAGCTTTGATTTCAAGGGATTTGTAGGTGTATGGACAGTCGGTGAGGAAAACAACAACATCTATACCTTCGTAAGTGACGGTGAAATGATTGGTGATGATGAGACTAAAGTTGAAAATCTTGATGCCGCACTTTCAGGAACGGTTGTTGACTTCCAGAGAGACCTTTCCTTTGATAACTGGGTAGAAGTTGAATTTGACAGAGAGGTTTCCGAAGAAGAAGCCGCACAAATACGTGACAGACTCATAAACTTTGAGTACGACGGACCTGCAAACGCTTCCTTTATGGTAAAGAGTGTCGAGATGAAGAGTCCCACACGCGCAGTCCTTAACCTTGGCGGAATAACTCTCATTGATTCTTATATTGATGATAAGAACACAGACCTCGGTTACAACTATGATGTTGCTGTTGGTAAGAGCTTTGAGATGCCGTTGTCGTATGAGGACAATCACGCACCTGTATTTGATAAGATGTCCGATTCAGTTTCTGCAAATGCCGGAAGCTCAATAAGTCTCACGGTAAATGCAACATCGCAGAGTAGCGAAACGATAGAGTATAGGGCAAGAACGCTTCCGAGAGGCGCAAGCTTTGATGCGGAAACCGGAACATTTACTTGGAAACCTATTGATTCGCAGATTGGTGAAAACCTTGTTGCGATAGATGCAGTTGATGAATATGGAAGAATTTCAACGCTCTACTTTACCATAGATGTACATGGTAAAACCTCCGGCGGAGGTGGCGGCGGAGCAACTACCACAACTCCCAACAAGCCGATCATACCGGATGAACCCGATACTCCCGAAAATCCGGAAACTCCGTCAACAGGAAACGAGGGCGAAGAAGAAAATGTTCGCTTCATCGACCTCGGAAACCACGCATGGGCGGCAGATTCCATCAATTCTCTTGCAGATGAAGGAAT